>JAPYSD010000302.1 GCA_029936705.1 Croceicoccus sp.
CCGATACCGCGTCCGCGCAAGAACATCTTCGGCATCGGTCTGAACTATACCGAACACGTTGCGGAGAGCGCCAAGTCGCTCGACACCTCGCCCGAACTCCCGCGTGAGCCGGTGATCTTCTCGAAGCCGCCGACGGCCGTGATCGCACCGGGCGAGCCGATCGGACACAACGCGGAAATCACCCAGCAGCTGGATTGGGAAGTCGAGCTTGCCGCCGTCATCGGCCGCACGGCCAAGGGCGTTTCGCGCGAGGAAGCGCTGAACTATGTGTTCGGCTATACCGTCTGTCTCGACATGAGTGCGCGCGACTGCCGGCGTGCGGGCCAGTGGATCTATTCCAAAGGTCAGGATACGTACGCGCCTATGGGGCCGTGCATCGTCACCGCCGACGAGATCCCCGATCCGCAAACGCTCGATCTCTCGCTTACCAAGAACGGCGAGACCAAACAGTCGAGCAATACCGCCTATATGCTGTTCAAGGTGGACGAGCTGGTTGCGGACATTTCGAAGGGCATCACCTTGCAGCCCGGCGACATCATTGCGACCGGTACGCCGGCTGGCGTCGGTGCAGGGCTGGATCCCCAGGAATGGCTGTGGCCCGGCGACACCATCGTTGCCACGGTCGAGAAGATCGGCAGCCTGACACACCCGATCGTCGCGGTGTAACTCGCAGTTTGGCCGGATACGAAAAACAGAAGAGGGAGGCGCAAGCCTCCCTTTTTTATTTCTGCACTGGCCTGTTCATGCCGATACTGGCCCGGCGAAATTTCGGTCAGGCTGCGGGCACCATCCCGCTGGCCATCGCGGCACGAATTTTGTCGGGCCATTCCACCGGGCGTTTCCGCTCAAGGCACATGCACACCAGCACTACCTGCGCGGTAAGCCGCGTGTCCCCGGAAGGGCCCGCGAATACCGCGGTAAAACAGCAGCTGGTGCGGCCGATGCTGGTGGGCGTGATCGTGACGTCGAGCTGTTCGCCCAACATGCTTGGCGCGTCGAACGTGACATCGAGCTTGACGGTGGGCACGCCGATTTGATGATCGAGATGCATGGCAGCGAAGTCGAGGCCAAGCTCCTGATCGAACCAGTCTTCGACGGCGGCATTCAGCATTTCGAAGTAGCGCGGATAGAATACGATCCCGGCGGGATCGACATCGGCAAACCGTACCTTGGTCTGGGTTCTGAAGGGCATGGAATGGAATATCCTAGCTGATCGAAGACTTGAGCTTGGTAAGGAGGTCGAGAAGCAAGCGTTGCTCGTCGTCGGGAAAGCCGCCAAGCGCCTCGCGCACCCAGTCATGATGGGCCGCGGCCAATTTCGCGAACTGCTTCTTGCCCTCGGGCGTCAGCGAGACGATCGCTGATCGCGCATCGTCGGGCGACACCCGCGTGCTGATGTGACCCTGTTCCTGCAATTGCCGGACGATCGAGGTGACATTTCCGTTAGACACCAGCAAAGCGCGCGACAATTCGCCCATCCGCATTCCTTCAGGCTGACGCGACAGGGTCGCCAGCACGTCGAAACGGGGCAGGGTTGTATCGAACTGGTCCTCGAAATTGCGACGAAGCCGCTTTTCGATGATCTTGGCGCAACTCAACAGCCGAACCCAAACCCGAAGGTCCAGCGATGACCTTGTCTGATCGACTTTCTTTGCCATTCGGGGGCGCGCTCCTTTCGCGGCATGCCCCATAGCGTCTTTCGAATAAGATTCGAAATCCGCCATTTGCAAAGGATTGTGCATCGGGTGGTCAGGCCTTGGCAACTGCCGGCTTACGGGCATTGCGCATGGCCTGCTCCGCGCCCAGCCGATAGGGGGAAGGCACGGCATCGAACGCCTGCCCGGCATCGGCGGCGGCGCGCATCGTCCAGATCGGATCGAAGAGATGCGGGCGGCCAATCGCGACCAGATCGGCCCTGCCAGCCGTCAGGATCGAATTGACCTGATCGGCATCGGTGACATTGCCCACTGCGATGGTGGGTATCTTGGCCTCGTTGCGGATCCGGTCGGAAAACGGCGTCTGGAACATGCGGCCGAAAACAGGGCTGCCGGTGTCGGGCGCTGTCTCACCCGATGAAACGTCGATGATGTCGACACCGTGTTCGCGCAGCATGGCCGAGATCGCGACGGCGTCGTCGGGCGTAATCCCGCTATCGCCCACCCAATCCGTGGCCGAAATGCGCACGGACATGGGTTTCTCCCTTGGCCACGAGGCACGCACGGCGTCGATCACTTGCAGCGGGAAACGCATCCGGTTTTCCAGCGTGCCGCCGAATGCGTCCGTGCGTTCGTTCATGACTGGGGTAATGAAGCTGGAGAGCAGATTGCCGTGGCCGCATTGTAATTCGATCATGTCGAACCCTGCCGCTTCGGCGCGGCGAACTGCGGCGACATATTGATCGACCATGGCTGGCATGTCGATCTCGGCGAGTTCGGCGGGTACAAGACCGCCTTCGCGCCACGGTTTCGCGCTGGCGCTCACGAGCGGCCAGGGCGATGCGAGCGGCTTGTCATAATCCTTGGGCAAGCGCGGAATGATGCAGGCCCCGCGCGCGCCGGCGTGTCCGATCTGCGCGCAGGTCTTGGCCATGGAATGGGCGTGCGCGAATCTATTGAAATCCGCCCATGCCGCGATCTGTTCGTCATTCCACAGGCCCGGGCAGGCGGGAGTGGCACGCCCTTCGGGTGCCACTGCCAGCATCTCGGTTACCACAAGGCCGGCCCCGCCTAGCGCGCGGGCGCCGTAATGCACGGCATGAAATTGCGATGCCGTTCCATCCGACTGCGCGGAATAGGTCAGCATCGCGGGGACGACGACGCGGTTCTGCATGGTGATTTCGCGAAGCGTATAGGGCGCGAACATCGGACGGCGCGCTTCGCCGGCCTCTGCCGGGTCAGCCCAGAACCATCGTTCCAGCCCTTCAAGCCAGGCGCTGTCGCGCAGGCGCAAGTTCTCATGGCTGACGCGCTGGCTGCGCGTCATCAGCGAATAGGCGAATTGCGGCAGTTCGAAATCCATATATCGGTCGAGCGTTTCGAACCATTCGGTCGAATTGCGCGCGCTGTTCTGGATCTTCAGCACCTCGACATGACGCACTTCCTGATACTGGGCCAGCGCCTCGGCCAGAGTGTCGCGGTCGGTGATGCCCTGACGGTCCAGCACTTCCGCCAGCTTGATCGCGTCTTCCAGGGCCAATTTTGTCCCCGAACCGATCGAAAAATGCGCAGTATGCGCCGCATCACCCAACAGCACCACGTTGTCATGCGACCATTTTTCGCAAATTACGCGCCGGAAATTGATCCATGCCGCGGATCCGCGAAGATGGGTCGCATTGGTGATCAGCGGATGGCCATCGAGATGCCGGGCGAAGATCTTTTCGCACAGCGCTATCGATTCCATCTGCTCCATCCTGTCGAAGCCCAGGCCTACCCAGGTTTCGGGAGAGCATTCGACGATGAAGGTCGAATGGGTGTCATCGAACCGATATGCGTGCGCCCAGATCCAACCGGCATCGGTCTTTTCGAAGATGAAGGCAAAGGCATCGAACAGTTTGGTCGTGCCAAGCCAGCAGAACCGGTTGCGCCGCACTTCGACGTCCGCACCGAAGCGTTCGGGATGTGCCGTGCGGATGCGCGAATTGACGCCGTCGGCCGCAACGATCAGATCGAAATCCGCGAATTCAGACAGGTCGTCGCAGAATTCGGTCTCGAAATGCATGTTCACGCCAAGTTCGGCGGCGCGGGCCTGCAGGATCTGCAACAATTGCTTGCGTCCGATCCCGATGAAGCCGTGGCCGCCCGATACGACGGAGCGATCGCCCACCGTCACCTCGATATCGTCCCAATGGGCGAAGTTATCGGTAATGGTGCGGGCGCTCTGCTGGTCGTTGGCGTGCAGATTGGTCAGGGTCTGGTCGGAAAAGACCACGCCCCACCCGAAAGTGTCGCCGGATCGGTTGCGTTCAAACACGTGAATGTCGTGTTTCGGCTCACGCAGTTTCATCGAAATGGCGAAATAAATGCCGGCGGGGCCGCCACCAAGGCACGCGATACGCATCGGGATGTCCCTCCTGAATTTGCTTCAGGCCTAAAGCAAGATGGCTGCCTGCTCAACCGAAATATTTTAGGCCTATACCATTCAGGCGGTCCGGAGGTCGGGGCGGGCCGCAAGAAGGCCTTCCCAGGATCAGGCCAGATTGTCGTAGAGGCGGGACAACATTTGGAGCAGCCGCGAGAATTCGGCTGCCGAGAAGCCTTTTATGATATCCTCATAAAGCGGCGCGGTCAGCTCGCGGGCGCGCTTGAGCGTTTCATGCCCGAGTTCGGTGAGCGACAGTTCCTTGACCCGGCCGTCCTGTTCGCTGGTGCGGGTTTCGATCAGATCTGCTTTCATCATCCGTTCGACGATGCGCATCATGGTCGAGATATTGATCACCGCCGACTTGGCCACCTGGCCGATCGCCAGCGGCTCTTGTTCTCCCAGGATCATCAGCACGCGCCATGTCGGTATGTCGATCGGCAGCTTGCGAAGTTCAGTCTCGATCACATGGTTATATCGGCTGGCGGCCCGGTTCAGCAGATAGAACGGATACGCATCCAGGCGGAATTCATCGGAACCCGGGTTACCGTAAGGCCGCAAATCCTCGCTCATATTCCCACCTCTCCGACGGCGATCCCGTGCAAATGCAAATATTTTACTTGCATATGCAAGTGTCATGGATAGTCTTGCTGCTATTGATCAAAAGGAGCCGCCATGTCCACCACCGACGTTCTTATCGATCTCGCGCAGGGGCTGGCGACCGGCAAGGTCCGTGTCGTCGATCTTACCCAGGAACTCAGTGAGGACACGCCGCTGCTCGTCCTTCCCGAGCCGTTCGGCCAGACGGCAGCCTTCGCGCGTGAAGAGATTTCCCGCTACGACGAACGCGGCGCCGCCTGGCACTGGCACAATTTCACGGTGGGCGAGCATACCGGCACGCATTTCGATGCGCCGATCCATTGGGTGACCGGCAAGGATCTGCCCGACAATACCGTCGACAAGGTGCCTGCGGGCGACCTCGTCGCACCGGCGGTGGTCCTCGATTTCTCTAGGGAATGCGCCGCCGACGCCGATTTCCTGCTCAAGGCCGAACACATCAAGGCATGGGAAGCCGAACATGGCGACATACCAAGGGGTAGCTG
>JAPYSD010000005.1 GCA_029936705.1 Croceicoccus sp.
CCATCGTCAGCATCTCAGATTTGAGCCCTCGAGGCTCCGGCAGTCATGGGGTCTAAGCCCAAAAGGATAAGCGAACGGCAATTTGCGACGCGTCATCCGTTCCCTTTGAACGGTGGATTCTGGTGGAAGCTGCCGTTCCCATTCTGGTCCAAGGCGCGGCTATAGCTTGTAGCGCGGCAAATTACGGTGGCCTGGCCATCGTAAATGTCGCCGCGCAATAGCTGCGGTCCGTGGAGCACGCCGCCGAGGCAGCAACGCGCCCATTCAAGTCGCTCAACCGAGATCATGGCAAACCAATGAGCAGACATTCTGCTTATGACCTGAGGTGGGACAATGCTGCCGTTCGACGTGCGCCGCTCAAACGGCAGGCTTCGCCGCAACCCGCCTTAGCTAGCGTGAGATGGGGCGGATGGGGGTCTGGGGCAAAAGGTTTCCGGCTCAGGTGTCAACACCGGGACAAAAAACGGGCCAGGCTGTCAAAACCGGTCGACAGTCGAGCACTGGCGCACTTCGGTGATTACCTCTGCGGTCGGGGATCCCCGCGTCCGAAGGCCTAGTCGCTAATCAGCGAGCCGCAGACACCGTTATTCCCGCTACATCATCTAGTGGCAGCTGTGCACCACAATGATGGCCGGCGGCCTCACCGACACGCTGGATCTGGCTTTGCTCCATACCACCTGCCCCCACGAGTTGCACAGTGGCAAGTGGTATGGCTAGCCGCTCATCCTTTAGGTTTCAGCGTCAAGGGAAGGCCGGCGAACATTATGACTGCCTCTTCAACCAATGCCGCTATTTCCTGATTGATGCGGCCCGCAACATCGCGAAACCTTCTGGCAAGGGCGTTGTCGGGTACAATGCCCAGACCCACTTCGTTGGCGACCAGAATGACCGGCCCCCGTGCGGCTGAAAGCGAGCGCGTCAGTCCTTCCGTAGCGGCAGCCGTATCGCGTTCCGCCAGCATCAGGTTCGAAGCCCACAGCGTCAGGCAATCGACCAGCACCACCGTCTCGGGCGTGCTATATACCGTGATCGCCTCCGCCAGTTCCAGGGGGGCCTCGACGGTTGACCAGCGCGGCCCACGATCGGCACGGTGCAGGGCAATCCGCTCGCGCATCTCGTCATCGAAGGCCTGGGCTGAGGCCAGATAGATCAGTTCACCCGCCAGGGCCTCTGCCCTGCCTTGCGCATAGCGGCTCTTGCCCGAACGCGCGCCGCCCAGCACCAGCAAGTGGGACAAGGCGCTGCTCATGCGCTATCTCCCGCCGGGACGGAAGCGGGTCTCTCCGCCATGGCCAGCGCCACCAGCGCGTCAATATCGAGATGCTCCTCAAGCGCGGCTGCGATCTCGTCCAGCGCCGCCTCGACAGAGGCGCCATAGTCCACGCCCCCGGCTTCTACATCCATGCGCGACAGCAGCGCCCGGCGCAGCTCCGCATCAGCCAGCAGGCCGTGGACATAGGAACCAAACACCGTGCCGCCCGCATTTATCGCGCCATCGCGGCGGCCATCGGCGAAAACGGCGAAGGGCTGTTCCGTATCCGGCCCGTTGGTTTGCCCCATGTGCATTTCATATCCCTGGAATGGCGCGCCCATCGCCAGCCCGCTGACCGGACGCAACGCCTTGTGCGCGTGCAAGGTCGTTTCAACATCAAGCAGGCCAAGGCCGCTGGCAGCGCTGGCCGAACCTTCAAACCCATCGGGATCGGCGATGCTTTTGCCGAGCATCTGGTAACCACCGCAAAGCCCAAGGATCAGCCCGCCGCGCCGGTGATGCGCAAAAATATCGATGTCCCAGCCCTCTGCACGCAGAGCGGCCAGATCGGCGATTGTCGACTTTGACCCGGGCAGGATGATGAGTGCGGCCTCTGCCGGGATCGGCTGGCCGGGCGGAACCATGTGCAGGTCCACACCATGTTCGAGCTTCAGCGGATCGAGGTCATCGAAATTAGATATGCGCGGCAGGATCGGACAGGCGATCAGCTTGCGGCTTTCAGCCCGCGCCTTGCCGCTCTCCAGCACCACGGCATCCTCGCTGGGGAGCCGCGCCGCCGCGCTCAACCATGGGACAACGCCGAAGCCGCGCCAGCCTGAGAGGCTTTCGATCTGGGCGTAGCCATCGGCGAACAGGGCGGGATCCCCCCGAAACTTGTTGATGATGAAACCCTGGATCATCGCCGTGTCGGCGGGGTCGATGATCGTTCTCGTGCCAACGATGGCGGCAATGACTCCGCCGCGATCAATATCGCCGACCAGCACGACGGGCACGCCTGCCGCTCGCGCAAAGCCCATATTGGCGATGTCGCCAGCGCGCAGGTTGATTTCCGCAGGAGAGCCGGCACCCTCGACAACGACGATGTCGCACGCCCGGCGGAGCCGGTTATAGCTGGCCAGAACTTCGCCGAGCAGCGCGCCCCGTGCCTGCCGAAAATTGCCCGCGCCCAATGTGCCGCGCACCCGACCATGCACGATCAGTTGCGATGTGCGGTCGGCCTGCGGTTTCAGCAGCACCGGATTCATGTCGGTATGCGGCTCCACCTTGCAGGCGATTGCCTGCAAGGCCTGCGCCCGGCCGATCTCGCCGCCATCGCTGGTGACGGCAGCATTGTTCGACATGTTCTGCGGCTTGAACGGCAAGACCCGCAAACCCCGCTGCACCAGGGCGCGGCACAGCCCCGCCACCAGCACGGATTTGCCCACATCAGAGCCGGTGCCCTGAAGCATTATAGCGCCCATGCTGCACCTCCTGCAATACCGGCCGCCATGAACCACAGGCACAGACATGCACGGGCGTAGATGCCCAATCCGCGCCAAATATCCTCTGTCCGGGCCGGGCGGTCTCCCTCCCCAATCCAGAGCTTGTCCGAAAGAATCCCGTCATAAGCGATTGGCCCAGCCAGGCGCAGCCCCAGCGCCCCAGCCATCGCGGCCTCGGGCCAGCCCGCATTGGGCGAGGCGTGCCTGGACGCATCGCGCCACAATATCCGCCAGCCACCCCCGCCGCACAGGCAGATCAGCAATCCCGACAGGCGCGCTGGAATGAGGTTCATCGCATCGTCGGTGCGGGCCGCAGCCCAACCATAGGCGCGCCATCGCTCCTCGCGGTGCCCAATCATGCTGTCGGCGGTGTTGATCGCCTTATAGGCCCAGATACCGGGCAGCCCCAGCACCAGCAGCCAGAACAACGGCGCGACCACCCCGTCGCAGAAACTTTCCGCCAGACTCTCGATCGCCGCGCGGGCAACACCCGCGTCATCAAGCGCGGCTGTATCGCGGCCAACGATCATGCCGACTGTGGCGCGCGCGGCGGGCAGATCCTGCCGCTCCAGCGCATCGGCAACGAGGCGGACGTGGTCGTACAGGCTGCGCTGCGCCAGACCCGGCCAGGCCAGCACAGCGATCAGGGGCCAGGCCCAAGGCCCGGCGATTGCCACGAGCAGACTTTGCAGCACCCAGCCCGCACCGCCCGCCATACCCAGCAGGATCAGGACGGTGACCGCCCCGGCCATGCGCCGCTGTCCATCGGAACGCGAGGGGACATTCCAGCGCCGTTCCAGCGCGGCGATAATCCGCGCAAAGATGCCCACAGGATGGCCGATCCGGCGATACAGCGGCTGAGGCCAGCCCACTGCCGCGTCGAGCACCAAGGCCAGGAAAGCAGTCAGATCAATCATCAGCCAGCGCCGCATCAAGGCGATCCAGCGCCTGTCGGTCGGCGGGCAGGCCCAGGCGCAGCCAGCGCGGATCGTAATCGAACGGCCGCGTCAGGATGGAATGGCGCGCAAGGCGTTCGAACAGCGCGGCGGCATCGTCCGTTTCGATCAGCCGGAACAGCGGGCAAGCACCTATCGCGCTGTAGCCCCGCCGCGCCAGCACCGCGTCCAGCGCATCCGCCTGTTCACGCAAGGCCATCCGCATGGCGGCTGTCCAGTCCACATCCTGATATGCCGCTGTGCCGATGGCCAGCGCCGCTGCCGATAGCGGCCAACTGCCCAGCCGCTGCCGATATTGCGCGATCAGCGCGCGCGGTCCCAGCACAAAGCCGAGCCGCACCCCGGCCAGCCCGAAGAATTTGCCGAACGAGCGGAAGATAATCAGCCGCTGTCCGTCCTGCACATGGGCGGCAAGGCTGCTGTGCGGGGCGGCATCGGCAAAGGCTTCGTCCACGACCAGCCACGCTGCGCTGTCGCGCCGCGCCGCCAGCCAGCCAAGCAGGGTGGCAGGCGACATGATCCGGCCATCGGGGTTATTGGGATTGGCAAGGATGATGGTCGCCTCCTCCGTTCCGGTCAGCTCGGTCAGGGCTACGGGGCGGCTGCGGGGAATCATTTCGCCATGGGTGCGATAGCTGGGCTGGGCGTGGATGGCAGCGCCGGGCAGGATGTCACCCAGCATCCGCAGGCCGATCTCCGTGCCTGGTACGGCACAGACATGGGCTGGGTCAGTGCCGAAACAGGCGGCGGCAGCGGCCTCCAGATCGTTCAGCGCGCCGGTGTCGGGCAGCGCCTGCCAGTCCACTGCCAGATTGTCCGCGCCGGGCCAGCCATGCGGATTGATGCCGGTGGACAGGTCGATCCACGGCGCCTTGCCCATGCCGAACTGCGCCATGGCATCGGCCAACCTGCCGCCGTGAAAACTGAAGCTGTTCATGTCGTGTGTATCCATAGGCCCGTGATTGCCACGCTCAGCAGCAAGCCGGTTTCGATCAACTCGATGCCTGCACCATGGCCATCGCCGGAAATCCCGCCCAACGCGCGGCGCACGTGCCACCCCCACCACAGAACGAGTAATGGTGTGACAAGCAGCGCCGGAGTGAACCACGCCGCCGCTGCCAGCGCGGCCGCCCAGCCCGCAAGATCGATCGGGCCGATGGCGGAACGGAATCGAGCCGCCAGCCCCTGATGCAGCGGCATCAGCCACCATGTCCACACCAGCGGGCCGATGCGCGCGGCAAACGGCACCAGTACCAGCGCGCCAAACGCCCGTGCATCCACCAGCATATCCAGCAGCACCAACTTGCTCAGCAGTTGGAGCACAATCGCGACAACGCCGAAGCTGCCGACATGGGGATCGGCCAGAACGGCCAGCAGCCGCTCGCGATCTTTATGCGCCGCGCCGCTGGCATCGGCGAGGTCGGCCAGGCCATCAAGGTGCAGCGCGCCGGTCACGCCCACCCAGACGATCAGTGCGGCTAATGCGCCCAGCCGGTGATCGACCAGCGCGCCTGCCCATGCGGCTCCCGCAACCGCTGCACCAATAACCAGGCCTACAGCGGGAAACCAGCGCATCGACCGGGCAAACGCGGCATCATCCACGACGATTGTCCGCAGTGGAGCTGGCATAGGCAGCCGCGTCAGGAATTGCAGGGCGATGATGAAGCCCCTCACGGATAAAGCCCCGCGATCTGTGCCGTGGGGGTTGCTCCGGGCCAGACGCGCAACGTCAGCAGGCAATTGTAGGGCAGGTCAACGGCCCACGTCTGGTGCATGTCAAACCCGCACAACACCGCCAGCGCCGCCCGCATCGCGCCTCCATGCGTGACGATCAGCGTCGGCCGCGCGGCCAGATCGCCAAGGGCGCTGGATACTCGTTCCACCAGCGCCGACCAGCGTTCTCCACCGGGCGGCGCATGGCCATCGGGATCGTCCCAGAACCGCGCCAGTGCCGCGCCTTCTACATCGCCGGGAGCCATCCCGTCCCATGCGCCAAAGTCCAGTTCGCGCCAGCGCGGATCGATTGACAGCGGCACACCGGTCGCAAGGGCAATGGCCTCGCCCGCCAAACGCGCCCGCGACAGGTCGGAAGCGATCAGCACTTCAGCCGCCAGATTCCGCGCCTGATCGGCGCAGGCCGCGATACCGGCGGCAATAGGCGGCGCATCGGTAAGACCAATCAGCCGCCCCGCGCCTTCCGGTTCACCGTGGCGCAGGAGATAAAGGGGAAAGCTGCTCACAGGCCGTCTGCCACCCCGGCCTGCGCAAAAGTGGCCATGCCGTTGTGCGTGGCCAGCGCTGCCCGGATTACCGACACGGCCAGCGCCGCGCCGCTGCCTTCGCCCAATCGCATCCCCAGCGACAGCAGGGGATCAAGGCCCAGATGCTCCAGCAAGCGGATATGCCCCGGTTCAGCCGAACAATGGCCCGCCAGACAATGATCGGTGATCGCCGGAACGGCGGCGGCCAGCGGCGCCAGTGCGGCGCAACTGATGAACCCGTCCAGCACCACCGGGATGCGCAGACGGCGCGCCTCCAGCACGGCCCCGGCAACGCCTGCGATTTCGCGCCCGCCCAACCGGCGCAGGATTTCAAACGGGGTGTCCGGCGCATCGGCATGAAAGGCCAGCGCCCGCTCTACCACGGCTACCTTGCGCGCAATTCCGCCCGCATCAACGCCCGTTCCCGGCCCGGCCCATTGCGCGGGACTGCCGCCATAACTGCGCGCGCAAAGCGCGGCGGCGGCGGTTGAATTGCCAATGCCCATTTCGCCAACGACCAGCAGGTGCAGCCCCGGCTCCACCACCGCCGCTCCGGCAGCAAGTGCAGCAAGGCACTCCGTCTCGTCCATTGCCGCAGCGATGGTGAAGTCCGCCGTGGGCCGGTCCAGATCGAGTGCGATGACCCGCAGATCAAGTCCGGCGGCCCCGGCCAGTGCGTTGATGGCGGCACCTCCGGCAGCGAAATTGCCGACCATCGCGGCAGTCACGCTGGCGGGAAAGGCGCTGACCCCGTGGACAACGAAGCCATGATTCCCGGCAATGATCGCCGCGCGGCCCTGTTCGATCACCGGCTGCGCCGTGCCCTGCCATCCGGCCATAAACACCGCGATGTCTTCCAGTCGCCCCAGCGATCCGGCGGGCTTGGTCAGGCTGGCCTGCCGCGCCCGCGCAGCGGTGATGGCGTCCGCATCGGCCACAGGCAAACGCTCAAGCGCCGCTTCAAAGGCGGCAAGGGACGCAAACCGGCTCATTCCGCAACGAAGCCCTGCGGCGGGGTGCGGGTTATGAAATGCCCCTTCACGCCTTGCGGCCATTGCTTGAACGGCACCCGGCCATGTTCGCTGGCGGCATAGTGGACCGCATAGTCCAGAATGGCGGTGGCGGCGTCCTCGTCCGGCGTGAACCGGCCCAGAACATAGCCGACCTTGCCGGGCGCGCGCAGGTGGATTGTGCAGAAATCGGTGCAGGCGAACAGGCACGGCATCTCCTGCACCGCCACCCCGGCATAGCGCGCGTCGCTCTCCTGTACCTGTCGCAGCGCCGCCACCAGTTGCGCGCCGCCGCGCGTCCCGGCGGAGTCCTCACGCGCATCGGCGCTATGGCGGCAAGTGTTGCAGGCCACGATAGCGGGGCCGTCCTCCACGGGTATCAGCATGGTTTTCTGGTCCTTTGATTGAAAATCATCGTTCGAACACCCGGTCGCTCCACGGTTCACGCGGTTGCCAACCGTGCCGTTCCAGTTCGGGTGTGTCGGATGTGTCTGCCGGATAGCCAATGCACAGCAGCGCGATCAGCGACCAATGCGCGGGTACATCCAGCATGGCCTGAACCAAAGGCGGATCAACGATCGACACCCAGCCAAGGCCAATGCCGCGCAGCCGTGCCGCGAGCCAGAGATTGTGGATCGCCAGCACACAGGAATATCGCAGCATTTCAGGCATGGTGGCAATGCCAAGGCCGTGCCCCGCCTCGGGCAGTTCATCGCAGAACACCGCCATCAGTTCGGGCGCTTCACGCAAGCCGTGCAGCTTTAGCGACAGGTAGTGATCGTGCCGCGCCTGCCCGGCATAACGCTCCGCCGCTTGTGCACTTTGCCCATCGGCATGGGCGGCCAGCGCCTCGCGGATGTCAGGCGTCCGCACCCGCACAAATCGCCACGGCTGCGCATTGCCGACCGACGGCGCAAGCGAGGCACAGGCCAGCAGCGCGCGCATGTCCGCTTCGCCCACGGCGCGGCGGTCGAAATGCCGGACATCGCGCCGCCAGCGCAGCAATTGCATGAATTGCTCCGCAAATTCCGCGCCGAACACAGGCGGGACCGCGCTCAGAACTCGATCCCCGGTCAAAATTCAATGCCGGCCTGGGCCTTCACGCCGGAGCGGAATGGATGCTTGACCATGGTCATTTCGGTAACAAGGTCGGCCGCCTCGATCAGCGCCTCGGGGGCGTTGCGGCCTGTGACGATAACGTGCTTCATCATGTCGCGCGCGGTCAGCACCGCCACCACTTCATCGACCGGCAGATAATCATACCGCAGCACGATGTTCAGTTCGTCGGCCAGCACCATGTGATAGCTGGGATCGGCGATCATGCGCTTGACCTCGTCCCAGCCGGCGCGGGCGGCCGCGATATCGCGTGTGCGGTCCTGCGTGTCCCAGGTAAAACCCTCGCCCATCGGCTTGAATTCGACATTGTCGGGAAAGGCATCGAACACGGCCTTTTCACCCGTTTTCATCGCCCCTTTGACAAACTGGACCACCCCCACTTTCATGCCGTGGCCAATGGCGCGAACCACCATGCCCAGCGCCGCGCTGGTTTTGCCCTTGCCCTTGCCGGTGTGGACGATCAGCAGGCCCTGTTCGCGGGTCTTGCTGGCCATGATCTTGGCCTGCGCGGTCTGCTTCTTGCGCATCTTTTCGGCGTGGCGGGCATCGCCGCCTGCAACTTCTACTTGGTTTTCAGGTTCCATCGGCCAATTCCCTTCGCATGAGATAGACATCCATGATCCAGCCATGGCGCGCGCGCAGTTCCGCCCGGCGCAACGCGATCCGGGGACCGGCTTGCGCCAGGGGGCCCTGTTCCAGCGCCTCGTGCGCCATGCCCAGATAAGCGCCCCACCAGATGGTGATGCCTTGCGGTTGCAGCCCCTCGAACGCGCAACCGCTGTCAAGCATCACGACAATCGTGTCGGCTCCGGCAGGCCAGCCATGGGCGCGCAGCAGCCGCCCGGTGGTGATCGTCACCGGGCCGGCCAGCGGGTTCAACGGCATGGCATGGGCAGCGGTCAGCGCCTGAATACTGGTGATGCCCGGCACCACCCGCACGGCGATTTCCACCCCCGCGCTGCGCAGCCGGTCAGCAATGCGCAAGGTGCTGTCATACAGCGAGGGATCACCCCAGACGAGCAGCGCCAGCTTGCCACCGCCGGGCAAATGTTCGGCGATCTGCACCCGCCACGCATCGGCAATGGCATCATGCCAAGCGTTGACGTCATCCAGATAAGTGGCCCCATTGCCGCGCACTGGCAAGTCAAATTCCACAATCCGCGTTGGCCCCGTCAGCACCTGCGCGCAGATCTCCCGGCGCAGGTCGATCAGATCGGACTTGGCCTGCCCCTTGCGCGGCAACAGGATCAGGTCGGCACGGTTCATCGCCGCGACAGCCTGCGCTGTCAGGTGATCGGGGTTGCCAGTGCCGATACCGATCAGGTGGAGGTCGATCATTGGGCATCTCGGCACGAAGCGGGCGCGATCATGTGGAAATAGCTGCCGGTGACATGGCCGCGATGCGATCCGCTTTCGGCCACCGCCGCGCCTTCGGCATCGGTCACAAGCGCCAGCGGCGCGTCGCTCTGTTCGGCAATGGTTGAATAGTGGAACTCGTGCCCGCGCAGCCTGGTCCCGGCGGCAAGGCGCGATACCGGCACCAGCAGTTCGGCATGGCGATAGCCAAGGTGCATCTTGCGCTGGGCATGGCTGGTGACAAGCCCCAGCAGCCCGGCCATCCGGTGCCGTTCTCCGCTCTTGTCGATCAACCCCTGCCCCAGCACCATATAGCCGCCGCATTCGCCGTGCACGGGCCGCGTTTGCGCATGGCAGCGCAGGCCGGACAGGAATGTTGCAGCCGCCGCAATGGTCCCGGCGTGCAGTTCGGGATAGCCGCCGGGCAACCACACCAGATCGGCATGGGCGGCAGGCGCTTCATCGGCCAGCGGCGAGAATGGCAGGATCTCCGCCCCGGCGCGCCGCCAGCCTTCGATCAGATGCGGGTAGACGAACGAAAAGGCCGCATCGCGCGCCATGGCGATCCGCTGGGCCGGAGGGGCAGGCAGGTTGCCGCCGTCGGCTTGTGGTGCGGCACCAGCGGCAAGGCGAATAACGTCAAGATCGACATGGGCGCGCAGGAACGCTGCAAACTCGGCAATCGCGCGATCAAGGTCGGGATGCTCCACCGCCTGAACCAGCCCCAGATGGCGTTCGGGCAGGGTCAGGTCGCCGCGCCTTGGCAGGGCGCCCAGCACCGGAATGCCCACCGCCTCCATGCCCTTGCGCACCAGCCGTTCATGACGCGGACTGGCCACGCGGTTCAGGATCACCCCGGCAAATGGCAGCCCCGGATCAAGGCTGCTGAACCCCAGCGCGGTGGCGGCGGCGGACTGCGCCTGCCCCGACACATCCAGCACCAGCACGATCGGCCAGCCCATCCGGCGGGCCATGTCGGCGCTGGCACCATTGCCCGACGCACCCTTGCTGGCCACGCCATCGAACAACCCCATCGACCCTTCGGCCAGCACCATGTCCGCGCCCCCGGCCTGCGCCGCAATGGCAGCGATCAGATCGTCCTCCATCGCCCAGCTATCGAGATTGAACGACGGCCTGCCACTCGCCGCGCGGTGAAACGCCGGGTCGATATAGTCCGGCCCGCTCTTGAACGGCTGCACCGCCAGCCCGTCTTCGGTCAGGGCGCGCAGCAGGCCCAGCATCACCGTGGTCTTGCCTGTGCCCGATGCGGGGGCGGCGATCATCAATCCCGGAGTCTGGTGGCGCGCGCTCATTCGGCCGCACCGCCAAAACGTGACGTGGCATCCTGCGGCCTGAACCGGCGATCATAACCGGGCGCATAGAGGCTGCTTTCGGCAAAATCCTGCGCCGCCAGCACCCGCCCGACCAGGATCAGGGCGGTGCGCTCCATGCTCCCGGCGATGGCCTGTTCAATAGTGTCGAGCGTGGCGCGCACGATCCGCTGATCGGGCCAACTGGCGCGCCAGACCACCGCGACGGGGCAATCCGCGCCATAGGCCGGCGTCAGGTCCGCCACCACTTGCGCCAGATTGTGAACCGAAAGGTGAATGGCCAGCGTCGCGCCGGTCACGGCAAAGTTGGCCAGGCTTTCGGCGGGCGGCATCGTGCTGGCGCGGCCCGGTGTGCGGGTCAGCACCAGCGATTGCGCCAGCGCGGGCAGGGTCAGCTCTGCCTCCAGCGCGGCGGCGGCGGCGGCGAAAGCCGGGACGCCGGGTGTGATCGTAAAGGGAATGTCCAGCGCGCGCAGGCGGCGCAACTGCTCGCCCATGGCAGACCACACCGAAAGATCGCCCGAATGCAGCCGCGCCACATCGTGCCCGGCGGCATGGGCGGCGGCGATTTCGGCCATGATCTGGTCCAGTTCCAGCGGCGCGGTGTTCACGATCCGGGCGCCCGGCGGGCAATGATCCAGCACGGCGACCGGGATCAGCGACCCGGCATAAAGGCACACCGGGCTGCCCGCGATCAGATCGCGTCCGCGCAAAGTGAGAAGATCGGGCGCGCCGGGACCGGCGCCAATGAAGTGGACGGTCATGTCGGGGTTCCCTGAAGGTTGACACTGGCAGCAATGGCGCACGTCGCCATGCGATCGGGGGAGATGTGGCGCGGCGACAGCAGGCGCGCACCCGCGCCAGCAGCGGCAAGCGCGGACGCTTCGGCCACGCTGCCGACGTGACGAGCGTTCAGGCTGGCGATGGAGCGCGTGGGGGTGGAAACGGCAGCCAGTGCATCGGACGCCACGCCCATCAGCGGCAGGCCCAGCGCTTCGGCCAGAGGGAGCAGCGCTGCGAGCTTGTCTTGCGCCGTGGCCAGATGCGTCACCGGCGGTTGCCCCTGCTCCGCCAGCGCGAACGCCGCGCGCAGCGAAGGCAGGCCGACGCCTGACCGAAAGCCGAACCCGGCGATGATCACAGCGTCACGCTCCATTGCACCACCGGATAGCGCGCGCGCCAGCCGTGCCGGTTGCCCAGCGGTGCGGCGTCGGCCAGTTCGATGCGCAGGAGGCTCCCGCCCTTCTGGCCATGCCACCGGGCTAGCAGCGCTTCTGATTCCAGCGTCACCGCATTGGTCACCAGCCGCGTTCCGGCGGGCAAACGTGCCCATAGCGTGTCCAGCAAGGCTTCCGATAAACCACCGCCGATGAACACCGCATCGGGCAATGGTCCCGGTGGCAGGGCATCCGGCGCAATCCCGACGACAACTTTCAGCCGATCAACGCCCAGCGCAGCGGCGTTGGCCCGCACACGGTCCGCGCGCACCGGATCCGCCTCTATCGCACAGGCCCGGTTGGCCAGGTGGGCCAGCAGCCATTCGATCCCGATCGATCCCGATCCCGCGCCAATATCCCACAGCAGCTCACCCGCACACGGGGCCAGCGCCGATAGCGTCAGCGCGCGTACCGGACGCTTGGTCAACTGCCCGTCGGACGCAAACCAGTGGTCCGGTCGGCCCGCCGTCAGCGGCAAGGACGGGCCATGCCCGGCACACTCGATCCCGGCCGCTACCGGATGGGCGATGTCGGTGAAAGACAGCCCCTCGGCGCGCGCGGTGCGAACCCGTTCGCGCGGCCCGCCCAGCGCTTCCATCACATGCAACGCTGACGCGCCAAAGCCTTGGCCGGTCAGATAGTCCGCCAGCGCGGCCACCGCCGCGCCATCGCGCAACAGTGCAATGACGCGCCGCCCTGGTGCCAGGTGGGGCTTGAGCCGATCTAACGGCGCGGCATGGAGGCCAAGACAGGCCACATCCTGAACCGGCCAGCCCAGCCGCGCAACCGCCAGCGTGAAAGTGGAAGGCGCGGGGATCGCCACCCATTCGCCCGGATCAAGCAGGCGCGCCACACTGCTTCCCGCCCCGAACCAGAACGGATCGCCCGATGCCAGCATCACCACCCGCTGCCCGCGATGTTGCATCAGCAGGGCAATGCCATCGGCAAAGGGTACTGGCCATTCGATCATGGTACAGGTAATCGCGGGCAGCAGCGACAGGTGCCGTGCCGGTCCCATGACCAGTCCGGCCTGCGCCAGCGCCGTGCGGGCGGCGGCGGAAAGGCCGTCCGGCCCGTCCTCGCCAATGCCGATGATCGTCAACCACGCTTCAGGAGCCATATCAGCCATGCCCAACGTCCTCCTGCTGGGCGGCACGACAGAGGCCAGCGCGCTTGCCCGCCTGCTTGGCGCGCGGGGCATTGCGACGACGCTCAGCTATGCCGGACGGACCGAAAACCCCCGCGCTCAACCGGTGCCGGTGCGTGTCGGCGGGTTCGGCGGTGTGGCGGGGCTGGCCGATTATCTGCGCCACCACCGCGTGACTCATCTGGTGGACGCGACCCACCCCTTTGCCGCAACGATGAGCAGCCATGCCGTGGAGGCGGCCCGCCTGGCCGGAGTGCCTCATGTAGCGCTGACCCGCCGGGCGTGGCAACCGGTCGCCGGAGACCGCTGGACCCGCATTGCCAGCATCGACGGTGCGGTGGCAGCGCTGGCCGGGCACTCCCGCCGCGTAATGCTGGCGCTGGGCCGGATGCATGTGGCAGCCTTCGCTGCCCAGCCGCAGCATCATTATCTGTTGCGCTTTGTCGATGCGCCAGACCAGCCGCCGGGCTTGCCCCATCACACCCTGATCGTCGATCGCGGGCCGTTCACCGCCACAGGCGACAGCGCATTGATGGAGGCGCACGCCATCGATCTGTTGGTGTGCAAGAACGCTGGCGGGCAAGGCGCAGAGGCCAAGCTGATCGCCGCACGGGATCTGGGCCTGCCGGTCCTGATGATTGATCGCCCTGCCGTTCCGGGCCGGGCCGAATGCTATCGCCCGGAAGATGTACTGGTCTGGCTGGGTCATGACGCCGAACCCAAGGCCGAACGCGACGTGTAGAGGATCGGACCGAGCTTTCGCCCACTTGGCCGTTCGATGATCCGCGTCAGGCTTGATCCGACGATCACCATGGTCCGCATGTCGGCCATGTCTGCACGGGCCTGACCCAGCGGTACGATCCGCAATTGCTCGTCGGGCGTCGATACGGCGCGGGCGAACAAGATCGGGCGATCCGGGCCGCACACTTCGCGCAGCAATTCCAGCACACGTTCGAAACCTTCGGGCCGGGCTTTTGACCTCGGGTTGTAGAAGGCCATGGCAAAGTCCGCCTCTGCCGCCAGCCGCAACCGTTTTTCGATCAAATTCCACGGCTTGAGATTGTCCGACAGATTGATCGCGCAAAAATCATGACCCAGCGGCGCCCCCGCCCGCGCGCTGGCGGCCAGCATCGCGGTGATGCCGGGCAGCACCCGGATGTCGAGATCGCGCCAGTGGGCCGGGCCTGCCTCCAGCGCCTCGAACACGGCGGCGGCCATCGCGAAAACGCCCGGATCGCCCGATGATACCACCACCACGCGCCGCCCCTGCGCCGCGAGTTCCAGCGCATGGGCGGCCCGGTCCAGCTCCACCCGGTTATCGGACGGATGCAGTGTCAGCCCGGCGCGCGGGGCGATCCGGGCGACATAGGGAATATAGCCGATGACATCGCTTGCCCCGGCCAGAGCGGCGGTGACTTCGGGCGTAATCAGCGCCTCGTCGCCCGGCCCCAGACCGGCGATGGCCAGCCAGCCGCTCATGGCCCCGGCACTCATGGCCGGCGCCCCTGGCCGTGAATCAGCAGGATCGAGAAATAGGGCGTGACCGTTTCGGCCTCGATCAGCCGCGTGACCCGCTGACCTGGCATGGCGGCATGTTCGACCAGCCATGCCGCATCCTCGCGCCCGGCAGCGGCCACCGCGCGGCGCAGTTTGGGCAGGTTGCGCCCGATCTTCATCACCACCAGCGCATCTGTATCGCGGATGCGTCGCACCAGTTCATCCTCGGGCAGGGTCGCCATCGCGATGGTCAGCACATCGTCGCCCCAGGTGATCGGGATGCCGGTTGCGTTCCACGCCCCGGCCATGCCGGTGATACCCGGAACCACTGCCACCGGAACCGTGCCCGCCAGCCGGGTGTGCAAATGCATGAATGAACCGTAGAAAAACGGATCGCCCTCACACAGCACGACCACGTCTTCGCCTGCCTGCGCCAGCATGACCAATCGCTGCGTGCATTCGGCATAGAAAGCGGAAAGACAGTCGTTGTAGCGCGGGTCGGATAACGGAATCTCGGTCGTCACCGGATATTCCATCGGGATTTCGATCACGTCGGGGCGCAGCATTCCTTCGACAATCCGCCGCGCCTGTCCTGGTCGCCCGGCCTTGCGGAAATAGGCCACGTGGCGGGCGCCACGCACCAGCCGGTCAGTGCGAACGCTCAACAGATCGGGCGCACCCGGACCCAAACCCACGCCGTGGATCGTCCCGCAGGAAAGGGCCGCGCTCATTCGGTGCCGCTCGCCAAAGCGTTGATCGCAGCAACCGTGATCGCGCTGCCGCCCAGCCGCCCTTCAACGATGCAGCACGGCACCGGCGGCGCGGCCCATAACGCGGCCTTGGATTCGGCCGCGCCGACAAAGCCCACCGGACAGCCGATGACCGCCGCAGGGCGCGGGCAATCGGGATCTTCCAGCATATTCAGCAGATGGAACAGCGCGGTTGGCGCGTTGCCGATGGCCACCACCGCGCCTGCCAGATGCGGCCGCCACAGTTCCAGTGCGGCGGCAGAGCGGGTGTTACCCATTGCCCGCGCCATGTCGGGCACTTGCGGCGCATTCAGGGTGCAGATGATCTGATTATCAGCAGGCAGCCGCGCACGGGTGATCCCTTCGGACACCATCCGCGCATCGCACAGCACCGGCGCGCCAGCGGCCAGCGCCGCCCGCGCCGCACTGGCAAAGCCGGGTGAGAAGCGGATATGCGCGGCAAGGTCCACCATCCCGGCGGCGTGGATCATGCGCACCGCCACCGGTTCCTCATCAGCGAAAAAGGGCGCCAGATCGGCTTCGGCGCGGATCATGGCGAAAGACTGGCGATAGATGGCCGCGCCATCGGTTTCATAGATATGGGGCATCAAGCGGCTCCGAAATGGGCGAGAAGCTCGGCTGGGCTGAGCGCAGAGCGAACTGGCAACGCACCGGCGGGTGCGTTCAGGGAAAGATCGAACAGGCCATCGCGGCCGGTCAGCGTGACATCGGCGGCGCGCTGGCGGGCGCAGCCCTTGGCACAGCCCGAAACATGCAGCCGCCCGGCGACATGCGGTGCAAGGCGGCGGGCAAGATCGCGGGTTTCAACCGAGGCCTGCGGGCAGCAGGGCGCGCCGGGGCAAGCATCGACATGCAGCAGCGGGTCGGCAGGATTATCGATCAGCCCACCGGCGCAAACGGCAGGCGCGCCTTCCACCAGCAGCACACGCCACGGCGTGATCCGCACCGCTGCGGCGGGCGATGCTTCCACCATCCCGGCCAGTATCCGCGCCTCTATCCGGCCAAACGGCAAGCCATAGGCCCAACTCCCATCACGGAGGCCCAGATCATGAAGGCCCGGCACGATGCAAGCAGCCGACGGCGCGGGCAGAATGTCGCCACAGGCCCATTCGGGCAGGACCAGCCGGTGTCGCGCCATGCGCCCCGCTTTCGCGCCGCCGCTGGCCGCAAACCAGTGGGCGAGCGCGATCAGCGCGTCCACTTCCCTGCCAGCAGCAACCGCCATACCGGTGGCGCGGCCATCGGCGCGCAGGATCAGACCGCCATCGCCGCCGCGCTCAATGCGGAAATCGCCCGCCTCGCCACCCAGAATGCAGGTCTGACCGGCATCGATGGCAAAGCCCACTTTACCGAGCAGATCGGGCAACTCATCCAGCCGGGTCAGCAACGCGCCCGCAATGCGATGGCTGTCATCACCGACCCGCCAATCCGGCGCGACCAGAATGTTGCGCCGCTGTTCGATGACAGGGTCAGGGTCCACCAGATCCAGCACCAGCAACCGGTCGAGCAGCGCCTGCCAGCCAGTTTCAGGCACCCCGCGAAGCTGGAGATTGGCGCGGGCGGTCATGTCGATCAGGCCATTGCCGTGCACCACGGCGGCATCGCACAGGCCCAGCACTTGCGCCCGCGTCAGGCGGCCAAGCCGAGGCTTTACCCGCACCAGCAGCCCGTCGCCCGCCATCATCGGGTGCCAGGCATCGGGGCACCAGCCCTTCACCGCAAAACTGCTCATGCCCTGTCCTCAAGCCTTGGCAGGCTGGCGAGGATGGAATTGCGCCGGGTCTGCCACAGCCCGGCGGCATGGAGCGCGGCAAAGCGGGCTTCCATCGCCGCCAGCGCAGCCGGATTCTCGCGTTCAAGAAATGCGCGAACATCGGTCTGGCCCAGTGTCGCGTCGTGATAAAGGTCGAACAGATGCGGCGGTACGCTGCCTGAAAGGTGCGCAAAGGCACCCATATGGTCCAGCGTCGCGGCCAGTTCTGCCCCCCCGCGAAAGCCGTGCCGCATCATGCCCGCCACCCAGCCTGGGTGCGCCGCGCGGGCGCGGACCACGCGGGCGATCTCTTCGGTCAGGGTGCGCGCAACGGTGCGCCCCGGATCGCGATTGTCGAGGTGGTAGAGCGCCGCCGAACCACCGATCAGCGCCTTGGCAGCGGCAAAGCCCGCCTCGTGCGCGGCATAATCGGCGGCCAGCAGCAGATCGGTTTCGGGCAAGTCCTGAAGATGGACAAAGGCGTCCGCTCCTTCAACACGCTGGCGCAGGCCGTCAGGATCGGCAAAGGTTCCGATCGCATCGGAGGCTGCGTCAAACGCATGGTCCGATGCCGCCAGCCATGCCTCACCAGCAGCGCGCCGGGCCGCTTCAGTATAGACCTCGGCTGCATCGCCAAGACCCAGTCCATAGCTGCCGGGGGCCGGGCCATAGACGCGCGGTGCCGCAGCCTGCCCTGCAAACGGGTTCCAGTCCGCCGGTTCATCGCGCAAACACAGCGCGCGCACCGCTTGGCCAAACAGTATCGGCAGCGCAGGAAAGGCATCGCGGAACAGGCCGGAAATCCGCAACGTCACATCGATACGCGGCCGGTCCAGCAGCGCCAGCGGCAGGATTTCGATGCCTGTTACCCGTTCGGACGCGGTGTCCCACAGCGGCTTTGCGCCCAGCAGGTGCAGCGCCATGGCGAATTCCTCGCCCGCCGTGCGCATCGTGGCCGATCCCCACAGATCGACCACCAGCCCGCGCGGATAATCGCCGTGATCCTGCAGATGCCGCCGGATCAGCTCCTCTGCCAGTGTCACCCCTTGGGCATGGGCCGCGCGTGAAGGCACGGCGCGCGGGTCTATCGCATAAAGGTTTCGCCCGGTTGGCAGCACATCGCTGCGCCCGCGAAAGGGGGAGCCGGAGGGACCGGGCGGAACGCGGCGTCCGTCGAGTGCCGCCAGCAATCCGGCCCGCTCGGCTGCGCCCTGATCTCCCCGCCCGAACACATGCAGCCCGTCACCGAACTGGCTGTCCTTTACATCGCAAACGAAGCGGTCGATCCGGGTGATCGCCTCGACCAGCGTGGCCGCGTCATCAAGGCCCAGTTCCGCCTCAAGTCCCAGCACGCGCGCTTCGTCGCGGATGTTCACT
The DNA here is from genome assembly GCA_029936705.1 of Croceicoccus sp. GTDB lineage: Bacteria > Pseudomonadota > Alphaproteobacteria > Sphingomonadales > Sphingomonadaceae > Croceicoccus. The sequence continues at coordinate 18,546 of JAPYSD010000005.1, forward strand.
TGCAGACGGTCGCGGCGGGCCGGGTCCAGCCCGCCAGCGTTGGAGAATTCATCCAGCAGCGCCTCGATCCGGGCCAGCCCCGCACCGCTTTGCGTTTGCACCAGTGGCGGGGGAACGTGCCCGATCGTAACCGCGCTGATCCGGCGCTTGGCCTGCGCCGCTTCGCCGGGATCGTTGACGATGAACGGATAGATCACCGGCATCGCGCCGGTCAGCGCCTCGGGCCAGCAAGCATCGGACAGCGCGACTGATTTGCCCGGCAGCCATTCCAGTGTGCCATGTGCGCCGATATGCACCAGCGCGTCCACGCTTCGCTGGCGCAGCCACAGGTAGAACGCCACATAGCCATGGCGCGGGCAGCGGGACAGGTCGTGATAGTCGCCGTCGCGATGGGCGCGTTCGCCGCGTTCGGGCTGCAAGGCTACCAGCGCGTTGCCGATGGGCAGCGCGGCAAAACGGAACGCGCCATCGGCGGCGGCAGCATCGGCTTCCGGCTCGCCCCATGCGGCGAAAAGTTCAGCGCGCAGGGTATCGGGCAGTGCTGCCAAAGCCTTGCGGTACTCTGCCATCGGCCAGTGCTGATGTGTGCATTGAAGGAGCGCTGCCAGTCCGGCCTGCGCGTCAGTGGCATATCCCGCCTCGGCCAGATCGGCCAGGATCGCCTCGGCAGAAGCCAGCGCATCCAGCCCCACGGCGTGGGCCATCTGGTATGTCTTGCCGGGATAAGTAGACAGGACCAGCGCAACCCGCCGTTCTGCAACCGGCGTTTGGGCAAGTGCGATCCAGCCCGCCACCCGCGCGGTGATCGCCCCAACCCGGCCTGCATCGGCGCGATGGATGGTGCGGGCAAAGCCAAGCGCGGGATCGCGCGTCCCCGCCTCCTTGAAGCTGGCGACGCCTGCAAACACCCGCCCGTCAATTTCGGGCAAGACCACGTGCATGGCAAGGTCTGCCGGGGAAAGCCCGCGCGAAGCCGCTGCCCATCCCGCGCGCCCGGACGTGGCCAGCGCCAGCTGAAACACGGGAACGCCCGCGCCATCAAGCGGGGTGGCGCCGTCATCGCCCCGCGCGGAAAAAGCGGTAGCGTTGATGATCGCTGCCGGGCCAAGCCCGCGCACCCAGCGGTCCACCTGTTCGCGCACCTGCGGGGCTTTCAGCGAGGGGACGAAGATCGACAATGCATCGAAACCGCGCTGCTCGAACGCGGTATGCAGGGCGGCAAACGGGTCCAGATCGTGGGCGGTCAGGTAAGAACGATAGAACACGATCAGGACCAGCGGCCTTGCGGGATCGCGCGCAAAGGCTTCAAGATCGATCACGCCCCGGCCGGGATGCCAGCCTCCCGCCATCAGCAGCGGATCGAATGTCCGGGCGGGGGCATCAATCAGCCCCGCCAGCTGCGACAGCGCGGCAAGCGCCGCCTGCGCCGCCCTTGCACCGCCAGCATCGCACCACTGCGCAAGTTCGCGCAACGCGGTCACCGGCACGGTCGAGGCCGCATCCAGCCGCGCATCCTCAAAGCCGTCGCCGGGCAGCACGGCCAGCACGATCCCGCGCGACCGGGCCAGCGCCTCGACCTGTTGCAGCCCGTAGCTCCAATAGGGCGTGCCGCCGATCAGCCGGATCAGGATCGCCTTTGCGCCCGACAGCGTCCGCTCGGCATACGTGTCGACCGACAGCGGATGCATCAGCGCCGCCAGATTGGCGAGCCGCAGCGAAGGAAATGTCGCATCGTCTGCACGGGCCTGATGCCATGCCGCCGCGAACGCCCCCAGATCGCTGTCCGAAAAGGACAGGACCACAAGATCCGCGGGCTCTTGCCCCAGATCCTGCGGGACGGCGGTTTCCTCCATCCCGTGCGTTTCGCGGAAAATGACGTGCATGGCCCGCGCCTTACGCCAGCAGCACCGCGCGAATGGCATCGGCGTCGACGTGATCGTGCTCGGCAATGGCGACCAGCGTGGTGCGGCGCGGCTCGTCAGGGCGCCACGGGCGATCGTACTGGTGCCGCACCCGCGCGCCCACCGCCTGCACCAGCAGCCGCATCGGCTTTCCCGCAACGGCGGCATAGCCCTTTACGCGCAGGATATGGTGATCGCGGGCCAGCGTCTCGATCCGCGCGACCAGCGCCGCCGGATCGGCGATCTCGCCCCATTCGATAACGGTGCTGTCAAAGTCGTCGTGTTCGTGATCATCCTCACCATCATGGTGCGATGGGCGCGCGGCGATGTCGTCCTCGGCTGCGGCATCAAGCCCCAGGATCACACGCGGATCGACCACGCCTTCGGTCAGTTCTATCACCGGAACCGGGCGACTAAGCTCTGCCGCGATGATCGCGCGCGCGGCGGCTACGCCTTGGGGTCCGGCCAGATCGACCTTGGTCAGCAGGATCATGTCGGCGCAGGCCAGCTGATCCTCGAACACTTCCGACAGCGGCGTCTCGTGATCGATGCTCGGATCGGCGGCGCGCTGGGCGTCAAGCGCTGCCACATCGGGCGCGAACCGGCCTGCCGCGACCGCTTCGGCATCGGCCAGCGCCAGCACGCCGTCCACGGTGATCCGGCTGCGGATCGCAGGCCAGTCGAACGCCTTGAGCAGCGGCTTTGGCAACGCCAGACCCGATGTCTCGATCAGGATGTGATCGGGGCGCGGATCAAGCGCCAGCAGCTTTTCCACCGTCGGGATGAAATCGTCCGCCACGGTGCAGCAGATGCAGCCATTGGCCAGCTCTACGATGTTTTCCGCCGGGCAATCAGGAATGGCGCAGGACTGCAGAATCTCGCCATCCACACCCAGCGAACCGAATTCGTTGACCACCACGGCCAGCCTGCGGCCACCGGCATTGTGGATCAGGTGGCTGATGAGCGTGGTTTTCCCCGCGCCCAGAAAGCCCGTGATGATGGTGACCGGCACCTTGGACAGGGACGCCTTGGACAGGTCTGGCATAGTAACTTCCCCGCGCGCCAGAGCGAGACACGGCGGGGCTTGCCGGACAAGTCCGGTCGGCGCGCGACGACGGGCGGGCGCGACAAAGCACCCGTAACCACGCAACCCGTGCAGCCCCAGCCACACAGCTTCGTCGCTCAGACGGAGAGTTACCGTGCCGTGACCATCCCCTGGATCAGGCAAGAGCGACCGGTGCGCCGGCAGGTCTCCTGGCTCGCGGGTCACAGCTTGATGCACGCCTTCCCAGACTTGGCGCTTGCGCGCTGCCCAGTGGCTGCTCCTGAATTCAGGAGCATGTGCATCGCGCTATCCGCTTACAGTTGCAGGGACAGCCACGGATTTGGGAGCACGCTCCCGCACCGCATTCCCGATTAAGCCCCTTGCGGGGCACCGGCGCGATCATTGAAGGGCGGGTTACCCCGATCCTTCACCGCGCGCTCTAGACGAAAATGCCAGCCAAGCCAATTGATGATGTTGCTTCACGCAACGTGGACGGTCAGGCACCGACCGAAACCTCGATTTCATCGAACCGCTTCCATCGATAGATCGCGTAACTCGCCAGCCAGCAGAACACGAAAAGACCGATGATGGCGAAGCCCAGACCATTGAAATTTTCACCCAGTTCAATGGCGATCCGCCATGGCGCACCCGTAAGGGCCAGCTTGTCGCCAATCAGGGCCAGCGTTTCGATTCCACCAATGACAATCGCCACGATGGCCGAGATCAGGGTGATGGTGATGTTGTAGTAGAGCTTGCGGATCGGCTTCACGAAGGCCCATTCATAAGCGCCCAGCATCACCACGCCGTCCGCCGTATCGATGAGGGCCATACCGACCGCGAACAGGGCGGGCAGGACCAGGATTGTCCCGATCGACAGGCCATCGGCGGCCTGGCTGGCCGACATGCCCAGAATGGCAACTTCGGTTGCTGTATCGAACCCAAGCCCGAACAGAAACCCCAGCGGGGCCATATGCCAGCTTTTGTTCACGAGGCGGAACATCGGCCTGAACAGTCTGGAAAGCAGACCGCGCCCACCCAATAGCAGATCAAGATCGTCCTCGGCATAGCTGCCGCCTGCACGAACATGGGCAAAAGTCCGCCAGACAGAGCGCAGGATGACCAGGTTCATGCCGGCGATCGTGAACAGGAAAAGCGCGGAAATCACGGTTGCAATCACGCCACCGATTTCCTTGAAGGCGCCGAACTGCGACAGCGCGCTGGCCGTCACCGCAATGATGATCGATGCTATGGCAATGATTCCGGAATGCCCGATCGCGAACCAGAATCCGACCGAAACCGGGCGCTGCCCGTCCTGCATCAGCTTGCGGGTCACATTGTCAATCGCCGCAATATGATCGGCATCAACCGCGTGACGCAGGCCCAGCCCCCAGGCAAGCACAGCGGTGCCGAGCATTAACGGCTGTGCATGAAACAGGCTGAATGCCCAGACCCAGACCCCAATGTTGGCGGCGATCAATCCGGCAAACAAGGCACCAATTCGTCGGCGCAGAGACAGGGATGGCAGTGACTTCGTGAGGTGCATGATTGGCTCGGCGATTGAGGAATATACAAACGAAGGATGGCGCCGCAGACGTGCTGCAGCGCCGCCCATCAAGGGATTTCGCTAGAAATTGACCTTTGCGCCAATCCTCACAGTTCGAGGCTCGACCACGCGGCTCAACCGGCCTTCCACCGGAGCACCTGCATCGAAGGCGGGGATGTAGGACTCGTAATAATAGGCGATGTCCTTGTCCCGGCTGTCGAAGATGTTCAGCACTTCTCTAAATATCTCGACCTTCTTGCCCTTCCACGCGGCCCGGGCATTCATGACGGTGCTGCCTCGATCCCGGACACTGTTGTCCTCGACAAGCGGAGAAGGTCCAAGGTGGCGCACCCGAATGCTGGCTTCCCAGGGATCAAGAATGATGGCGGCACCGGCTGAAGCCGCGTTCTCAAATGCATTGGGGATGTGATCGCCATTGTCGAAGCGCGCATGGCTGGCGGTATAGTTTCCATCAAGCGCAAGCCAAGGGAACGGCCGCCAGAAGGCGACGATTTCATAGCCATGACGCCCACTGGCACCCGACGGTTCAACAGCATTGGAATCGCCAATGAAACGAAGTTCGCTGCCGACATGCAGCCACCAGTAAGTCGCGGTTAACGTGACCCCGGAGAATTGAATGCGTCCTCCCAGTTCCTTGCCGATGCCGCGAACCAGAACGGGAACAGGCGTGTCCCTGTTGACCGCACCCCGAACATCGTTGGAATGGAATCCACGGCCCCAGTTGGCGTAGAGTTCAAGATGCGGCGTAACCTGATAGGCGATTGACGCCTTGGGAGAGAGAATCGACGCTGAGCCACTGCCTTCGCCCAGCGACGCCGCAACAGAATCTCGTGCACGCACGGAATAGTGATAATAGTCCCCGCGAAGACCACCTGTCACACGCAGTCCCGCCAAGGGTTTCCAAGCGACTTCGCCGTAGAGCGCGGAAGACAATTCCCCGACCCGATAGTGCCCGAGAGATTCAAGAAATGCGCGGGCAGCCGTTCGATCGACACCAACATTCCCGACGGCGTCGTATCTGTTTTCGGTGCCAAGGCTCACAGCCAGACTGTCAGCGATTTCCCAATGTTTTTGTGCGGACAGCCCGAGGACCCAACGCCGGTCGAACTGCTTGATCTGCGCGCTTGTGCCATCCGGATCGGTGTAAGTGGGGTTCGAGAACATCGACCAGTCGTAAAACTGGGCATAGACATTGGCGCGCCATGTCGGTTGCTTGACCGCGATGTTAGCCACCAGGCGCGTCGTCTCACCCCGCGCGGAAGGATCTGGAGAGCAGAACACATCCGCACACAACGCCGTGCCGATAATGCGCTCGGGGATTTGCTCGGTTGGGTGCCATGTCGCCCGGTAGGCATGGAGAGATGCCTCCAATGTGCCCGCACCGGTCGGCATGCTATATTTCGCGAACCCCGAGTAATGGCGCAGACGTTCAGGTTCCTGCCACGGTCCGTCATAGGCCTTGGCCTGGGCGACAAGCGTGAGGTCTCCGCCGCCCAGGTCGTGCAATGTTCCACCCGCAGCGACGCGGCGCCAACCATATGAACCAGTCTCGGCCGATGCCCATGGCCGGTCATAACCCTTGATGGTCGTCATATAGGCTGCTCCCGCCAGAGCGAAATCACCGCCATCGGCGCGGTAGGGCCCTTTACGAAAATCCTCCCGGCCCACGATCTCCGGAATGAGGCCGTTGAGGTCGAGATAGCCATGACCATGTCCGTGGGTACGAAAGTTCATCTGCACATCATCGATATAGGTACTGAAGTCAGACCCATGGTCGAGGTTGAAACCGCGCAGGAAATACTGGTTGGCTTTGCCGCTCCCAGAATGCTGGGCTGCAACCAGCCCGGGCACCGCTTCCAGCAGTTCGGCCACGCGGAGAAGAGGCCGCACGAGGAGATCGGCCCCTCCGACGCTTCCTTCGCTCGCTGATTTGGCAGTGCCGATCATGGCCTCACCGCGACCGAAAACCACAATGTCGTTACCCGCCACGACTGCATCCGCGCTTGTTTGCGATGCCTTTTCAGAGGTTTCGGCAAATGCCGGTTTTCCGATACAGATCAGCGCAAGGGCGCTGCTGGTAGTAATGGTCTTGATCACTAAATAGTCCCCCGGCGTCTTGCGACGTGGCCGGGGCAAACCCGCGCGAACGGGCGACACGCGCGGCGGCCGGACGCCATGGGCGGCCGACGCACGTCTCCGATGCGGCCCCAGCCGCTCGTTCGTCGCTCAGACGGAGTTCACCGTGCCGCAGCCATCCTCTGGACCAAGGCAAGAGCGACCAGACGCCGGCAGGTCTCCTGGCTCACGGGTCACAGCTTGATGCACGCCTTCCCAGACCTCGCATGATTTAGCGTCCGGCCCAGTGGCTGCCCCTTCCAAGAGGAGCGATGTACATCGCGCTATCCGCTTACAGTTGCAGAGACAGCCGCGGATTTGGAAGCAAGCTTCCGCACCGCATTCCCGATTAAGCCCCTTTCGGGGGCACCGGCGCGATCAATGAAAGGCGGACTAGTCTGCCCGTCGATACCTCACCTAACTGAAGTGATCGGAAAAGCCAATAACGCTTGGAGCAGGGATTGAATCAACGATTACTGCATCCCGCGCCACCATTGCCATTGGCACGGCCAGAGCGCACCAACCGCGCGCACTCGATTTGAATGGCGGGTTTTCACTGAACCTATCGTTGGCCATCGGACTCCTGTACGACCGGAAGTGGTCGACAACTGAAGCCTCAAGCGCGGACGGCAGGACGGCGAGAGTCGCCAACAAGGCTGTCGTTCTAAAGATCCATCTGTATCATCGACGGGACCGCGCACCCCAACACGGATAACAGCCTCGATTAGGCTATGTCCTTTCGACGTGGTATTGGAGTGGATCACCTGACCACAAATCCAGGCGTCCTGTGACTGTGGGATGATCGTGCCCGCGCCTGATGCGCGAGGCGAGCAACGATGACAACCCGATCGCCGGTCCGGAGAAACTCCTGATGCAGATCACGCTCCCGGTGCGGACGCTGGACGAAGCGAATCTGCTCGCGCAGGCGATCGTCAACACCATCCCCGAGCCGTTCCTAGTGCTAGGCCGTAAACTCATAAACTGACTTGCGCGGCGCGGGCGCGGTTGATTCAAGGCTTCGGGAAGGAGCTTTGGATGACGCGTCGTAGATTTGAACTGACCGATGATGAGTGGCTGGTGATCGAGCCGTTGTTGCCGAACAAGCCTCGCGGGGTTCCGCGTGTGGATGACCGGCGGGTCATCGACGGGATATTGTGGCGCTTTCGCACGGGCAGTCCTTGGGCTGATATTCCCGAGCGCTATGGCCCACATACCACCTGCTACAACCGTTTCGTGCGCTGGCGCAAAGCCGGTGTGTGGGACCGCCTTCTCGAAGCGGTGAGCCAAGCCTTCGACGGCGAGTTGGTCATGATCGACAGTTCTTCCATCCGGGTCCACCAGCACGGTGCGACCCTAAAAAGGGGGACCCAAATCGCTGCATGGGACGTTCCCGGGGCGGTTTGACAACCAAGATCCATGCCCTGGTTGATGGTCGCGGCCTGCCGATCCAACTGCATCTGTCCGAAGGCCAGGCGAGCGATTGCCGTGAGGCCGAGAGGCTGCTGGCCGCCGTGCCGAACGCCACCACCTTTCTCGCCGATAAGGCTTATGACAGCGATGCCATTCGCAGTCAGATCACCGCGCAGGGTGGCTTCGCCAACATCCCAGTCAAGCGCAATCGTCGCAAAGGCTTCGCGTTCAGCAGCTTCCTGTATCGCTACCGTAATCTGGTCGAGCGTTTCTTCGGGAAACTCAAAAACGCCAGAGGCTTGGCCACCAGATACGACAAACGAAGCGATAACTTCCTCGCTGCCATCAAGCTCTTCTGCACACGCCTATGGATCGCCGCTAATGAGTCTACGCCCTAGATGTCGATCTGCGCGTTCTCGAAGCCAGCCGCTCGTTCTATGAGGTGTTCAAAGTCGAGCCTTCTGAAACCCAAGGAAGGATGCTTTATGCGCTGGGCCACGGGCAGTGGGACATTCCCGCGCTGCGGCTGCTGCTCGAAACTATCCTGCCCGAACGCGTGGAGATGGATGGCTTTGAGGTCGAGCATGATTTTCCCGAAATCGGCAGACGAGTAATGCTGCTCAATGCGCGCAAGGTACTATATGAAGAGAGCGATACGATGGCGATCCTGCTGGCGTTTCGTGATGTGACGGAACGGCGCGCTGCCGAGCGCGACAAGGATGCACTCCTCGCGCGCTCGGAAGAATTACGGCGCCAGAACGACGTGCTGCTGCAGGAGATGAAGCACCGCGTCGCCAACAGCCTGCAAATCATCGCGAGCATCCTGCTACTCAAGGCACGATCAGTGAATTCGGATGAGACCAGCTTTCACCTGCGGGACGCGCATCAGCGGGTCATGTCGGTCGCTGCAGTGCAGCGCTATCTCGACATGACCGACGGCGTCGATCAGATCGAAGTCGGCAATTACCTTATGAAACTGTGTGCAGGGTTGGGTTCATCAATGATCAGCGCCGACCAGCCAGTCGAGATTAAGGTCTCATCGGACGACTGCATGATCCCATCGTCGGACGCCGTGAGTATAGGCCTTGTCGTCACCGAACTGGTTATCAATGCGATCAAATACGCATTTCCGAATGCCGACAGCCACAACCAGATCACTGTCTGCTACCATATCGTAGATGGGTTGTGGACGCTGGCCGTGACCGATAATGGTGTGGGCCGACAAGATGCCGGGATGCCCAAAGCTGGCGGCGGCCTCGGCACGAACATCGTTGCCGCGCTCGCCAGCAGCCTGAACGCCGTAGTCGTGATGGGAGATGCCTCTCCTGGCTTCTCGGTCACGATCCGGCATCAGCCGCCATTGTCCAAAAGCCCAGCGGATCGCACATGACTGGCAGTGTGTTTCCGGACCATGTTGTCGCCCTGTTCGGAAAAAACACGCCGATTGCCTCGGTCCCGAAGTTCGTGAGCGCGACGAAGGCTCAAGATGATCGCAATTGGCAGGTTCCGGCACAAACAGACCTTCCCACCGAAGCCCTGAACGGCGTAAGTTTGGTCGCCTGCTGCCGGAAGCGGAACGCCGAATCGTGGGACTTAACGGCCATTCCCGCCTGACGAGTTCAGCGGCCGGTTCAATGTTAAAACCCGCCACTCTGCCGTCTCCGCGCTGGACATGAATTGCGGCTGCTATTGGGCCGGTTTGTTGAATGGCAGGTTCTGGCTGGGCAAAAGGCCAAAGCCGAAGCTCAGTTTTCGGGCCAGCGGATTATCGTTGTCACCGCAGGACAGGTCATGTTCTCAAAATGCAAGGGCAAAGGACGGCCGATGCTGCCCCTGTTTTCTCTGCACTTTCTTTTCTTCAAATTTGAGGCATGGAATCCTGAGGTAGCATCCATTTTTCAATAATTTACATCAATGAGCGAAATTTGGCGGACTGAGCAACATCGCCTTGGCTATCGCACGCAGCCCGAACTCGCGGATATTCGGAAAGGTGCTTTGAATGCCCCTTTATTTGGCGAGAGCAGCGCCCGTAACCTCGATTCCGGCGCCCGGTTGTCCTGACGGCACGGTGAAGCCAAACGTAGCACCGATTTCCTGTGCAACGGGGCCAAAGAAGCGAGCTGAAATCGTCCCCCAGTTGGTCCCGTTTTTTGTTAGATCTGCTGTCACCGGATAGCCGTTTATGATAGTAGTGGCGAAGTTGAGAGTGCCGAAATTCTGTGTGTTCGAACCAGATTGGCCTTGAATGTTCAGTGCGCCACTCAATGATGCGGCGGAAAAGTTCGCGTCGAAACGGGACGTTCCGGTGACCTTGTAAACCGCATTTCCGGCAGCATCTATGCCTGTGCCGTAAGCAACGCCAGAATAGCTTGCGGTTCCTTTTCGCGCATAAACGATTCCTGTATCGGTTGGAATACCATAGACCGTGTAGATATTGTAACGATTGGCCGCATTAAGTATTTCAAGAAGTTCGTTAAAATGAGCGAAGCTCGTGTATGTGAAAACCAATTCGCTGCTAGAACTACTTGGTTTGTAAAAGTCTGCGGTAACTGTGAAGCCGTCTACGGACTTGCGGTAGGTGACGAAATAGGGCGCACTAGGCGCAATCTTGTCGGATGCCGCGATCGACCCATTAGCCATGTCTGAGCGAGGGCCAGAAAAGGAGATTGAACCGTCAGTCCGGATTGTCAGCTGTCCATTGCCTGATCCGATTTGGGAATTCTGACCACTGTTGACCAGTTCAACCCAATGGTTCGACGTGTAAAAAAGTTCGTCTACCACAAAATTCGTCAGCGCCAGATTTGCAGAAATTGGGCCATTTGACTTTGTACCAATTAGGCCCCCGGTCGCCGAGCTCCCGTCCACACCTGCTGTAGTGAATGTCGCTCCCACCTCATTTGCTGTCGGGCCGTAAAAACGACCATCGACTGAACCCTGAGACCGGCTATTTGATCCGCCGTAAGCTGCAAAACCGGAAAATGTGCCATCACCCGCCGAAAGTCTTCCAGCGAGGACCACATTAATACCGCCGCCCGAAGCACCTGCGCCAGATACCAGCTCCCTTTCGGTGACCGGCGTGACGGAATTGAAGGCACCAGTGAGAAAATCTACGTTGAAATTGCCGGTGCCAGAGAATGAACGCGGCTGAGTCCCAGGTTTGGTCGTGACACCAAATACGTCGGTAAGGAATGCTGCCGTTCCCACACGGGGAATGGCGGGAGATGCGGTCTCAATTCCGTAGGTGAACATGTCCAGTGTGGTATCCTGGACGTTTCCGCTGACTCTGTTGCGCTGCCACAGGCCCCGGCCCACATAGCGAGGCCCGGTCCCGCCAAAGCTAGGTGCCCAAAGAGTCAGGAAATCACGACCGGCGGTCTCAGTTTTCGAGAATACAGCTTGTCCTTGCTCGCTAGAAGTGATGTCCGATGGGCTAAAGGTTTGGCTGCGTCCGCCCGTGCTTATGGTATAGGTGCCCCCCGTCGCATCATAAGTGATCGACAGCGGTGCGCTGGCCGAACTGCCGGAGTTGGTATTCGAGCTGCTCAAATCGAATTGCGCGGTTTGCGTTGCTGCAATGTTTGTGAATGACTGAGTTGCTGTCAGAGGTTCAAGAGACACATTGGTTGGCGTTGGCGTTGGCGTTGGCGTTGGCGTTGGCGTTGGCGTTGGCGCGGGAGTGGGAGTGGGCGCAGGGACCGGCGTGCTGTTAACGCCGCCGCCGCATGCCGAGAGCATGAACGCCAGAGTCATGGCGGATGTCGTTGCCTTTATGGCGTTTTGATTGGTCTGCACTGATTTTCCCTGTCAAAATGCTGAAGTCACGCCGAATTCGGCGGCGCGGCGACTGAAATCGTAGATGCCCACGGCGGAGCGGTTGCGTTCAGCGCGAACGCGCGCGTAGGGCGCCAGACCCTTCCATTGGATGGCGCGGAAGGTTGCTCCAAGGCCGATGCTGAAACGGTCATCGACGCGCTTCGCCGGATAGAGGAACAGCCGCGCGTCAGCGGTCAAGCGCGAATAGCTGCCGTCGAGCACCAGCGTGGTCCGGCCCCATTCCTTGAAAAAAAACCTGACGTGCCGCGTGTCCAATCGGACCAGCCCGGATCTCTCGCCGCCGTCCGGCTTACGCGGATTTGCAGTCCGCCACCAAAGCTGGCACTGAATGCTCGGTCAACGGCAACGGTCCCGGCGTAAACGGTCGAATCTTGAAGATTGTTGCGCAGGTTTTTCAGCCGGGAGAATGCGCCCTCATTCCTGATCTGGGTGCGTTTGCCGAGTGGGTGCTGGAAGACGGCCGATCCGCCCCAGCCGCGCGAAAGCGGTTCCTGCCCGTACCAGCGCCATGA
>JAPYSD010000787.1 GCA_029936705.1 Croceicoccus sp.
GGTGCTGCGCACGGTCGAAGGTATAGGCGACGCGGAAGCGGTTGAAGTCGTTCAGTTCCCACGCGAGGTTGGCGATCGCGCCATAGCGATCGGTCTGCGTCTGGCTGGGCGACAGGATGGTTACATAATCTAGCGTGTCGCCGTCGTTGTTCAGATCGGTCGCACCGAAGAAATAATACTGGGTGCTGCGATCGGGACGGGCCGGGTTACGCGGATCGGTGGTGAAGATGCCGCCGGTGTAGCCGTCGGGCGAATAGCCTTCATAGCCGACCGACGTGCCGCCGCCATTGGCCTTCACGTACTGGTAGAACGGATCGATCGTGAGGATCAGCGGCTCCGCCAACGTGAAGCGCGAGTTGATGCGCACGTTGCCCGTGTTCGACGGGTTGTAACGACGCTCGAACGGGGTGCCGCAGCTGTTGTAGCTGTCCTGCACGCCGGTCACGCCCTGGACGGTGGTGCAGGGCGTACCGTCGGAAAGATCGTAGAAACGATCTTCCGGCTCCTGGATCGGGCTGGGTTCGCCGGTGTAGCGGAAGGGCGAGCCATTGAAGTTGTTGCGGTTCTCGTTGTAGTGGCCGGCCACCGCGATGAAGTCGCCCAGGTCGTTCAGCGGCTGGAAGATCTTGCCGTTGTACTGCTGCTTGTCGACTCCGCCATAGTTCGAGAACGTCGAATCGTTCTGCGTCTTCGAAGCGGTGAAATAGGCCTTGAGCCCGCCAGCGGTCAGTTCGCCGGTCTCGATCTTGGCGAACACGCGGTACATCATGCGGTCGCCCGGGTTGCCGCGCGAGATGATGTTGCCGTAGGTCAGCGAGGTCAGGACACCGAAATCGTCGTCGGGCAGCTTGGTGCGGATGTTGACGGTACCGCCGGCCGCCGAGGCGGTCGGGCTGTCGACGTCGGTCGAACCCAGGCTGACGGTCGCGCTCTCGATGATCTCGGGATCGATCATCTGGTTGGTGTAGAGCGCGTAGTTGCCCGAATCGTTCAGCGGGATACCGTCAAGCGTCTGCGAGATGCGATCGGACGAGAAGCCGCGGATCGTGAAGTTGCCGCCCAGCGAACCGAAGGGGTCGTTGTTGGTGAAGCTGACAC
>JAPYSD010000303.1 GCA_029936705.1 Croceicoccus sp.
GCCCTGGGGTCGGCCTTGACCTCCTTCTCCCCCTCCTGCCCGGACACGCGCAGCAGCGGATTGGCCGCCGCGGCATCCATCAGCACGGCCTCAAGCTCGAGGTTCGACAGCTGCAACAGGCCGATCGCCTGCTTCAGCTGCGGCGTCATCACCAGCGATTGCGACTGCCGCAGATCGAGGCGGGGAGCGAGGGTCATGGCCGGAGGGAAAAGATCGTCATGTCATGCGCCCGGCTTACAGGGTGAAGCCTTCGCCAAGGTACAGCCGGCGCACGTCGTCGTTGGCGACCAGGTCCTCGGGGCTGCCCGCGAACAGCACCTGCCCGCTATAGATGATCGCGGCGCGGTCCACGATCTCCAGCGTCTCGCGCACGTTGTGGTCGGTGATCAGCACGCCGATGCCGCGGTTCTTCAGGTCGATGACCAGGTCGCGGATATCGCTGATCGACAGCGGATCGATGCCTGCGAACGGTTCGTCCAGCAGCATGATCGACGGCTTGGCCGCCAGCGCGCGGGCAATCTCGCAGCGGCGGCGTTCACCGCCCGACAGCGCCATGGCGGGGCTTTCGCGCAGCCGGGTCAAGCCGAATTCGCTCAGCAGCCGCTCCAGCTCGCGTGCGCGGCTGGCGGCGTCGGGCTCGGACAGTTCGAGCACGCAGGAGATGTTCTGTTCCACCGTCATGCCGCGAAAGATCGACGTTTCCTGCGGCAGATAGCCCAGGCCCAGGATCGCGCGGCGATACATCGGCAGGTTGGTGATATCCTCGCCGTCCAGCAGGATGCGGCCCGAATCGGGTTTCACCAACCCCATCACCGAATAGAAGCACGTCGTCTTGCCCGCGCCGTTCGGCCCCAGCAGGCCCAGCACCTCGCCCTTCGCCACCGTCAGCGAGATGTCGGACAGCACCGTGCGCTTGTCATAGCTCTTGGCGATCGACACCACTTCCAGCCCGCCGTGCGGGACGGGGGGAGCAGCGGTTTCCGCCGGATCCACAGAGGGGTCGAGCGTGGTTTGCGTGTTGATGATGCAGGCTCCCGCCGAAATTCCGTTGCCGATGCGCCCCATGTGGGGGCTCGCTTCGTTCCCTCAATACCATCTTGGCGCGGCGTTTGAAGCCCCGTTGCCGGTCATAGTGGACCAGCTGGCAGGGTAATTGCATCCCTTTCGGCGCGAAGCCGGGCGTTTTCATGCCTGCCGTACGGCGCAGCCTTGCCCGCGGATCGCTGGCCCCCTATCGGCTGGAGCATGACAGGATTTCCGGAATGTTGAGCCCCGATCAGGCCAAGGACCGCTGCGCCGACCTCGTGGCGCGGGCAAGGGCGCTGGGCGCCGACGCGGGCGATGCGGTCTATCTGGGCAAGGGATCGCAATCGGTGGAGATGCGGCTGGGCGCGCTGGAAGGCCTTGACCGGGCCGAGGCGGAGCATCTGGGCCTGCGCGTCTTTGTCGGCAAGCGCAGCGCGACCGTCGGGTCCAGCGCGCTCGACCCCGCCTCGCTGGACGAGCTGGCCGAACGCGCCGTGCTGATGGCGCGCGGCGCGCCCGAGGACCCGTTCGGCGGACTGGCGCCGCAGGACATGCTGATGACCGGCGCGCCCGCCGATCTCGACCTCGTGTCCGAGGCGCCGGAACCGGAAGCCCTGCGCGCAACCGCGCTCGAGATCGAGGACGCGGCGCGCGCGGTCGCGGGCGTGACGAATAGCGAGGGGGCAAGCGCGTCCTATGGCCGGGGCGTCGTCGCGCTGGTCACCAGCCACGGTTTCGCAGGCGGCTATGAACAGGCCAGCCATGTCCGGTCCGGCGCGGTCGTCGCGGGCGAGGGCGGCAAGATGGAACGCGGCATGGCGTGGCGCGCGGCGCATCACGCATCGGACCTGCTGCCCCCGGCAGAGATCGGGCGGCTGGCGGGCACCCGCGCGGTCGAACGGCTGAACCCCGCCTCGATGAAGAGCGGGCAGATGCCTGTCGTCTTCGATCCGCGTGTCGGACGCTCGCTGATCGGGCATCTCGTCCACGCGATCTCGGGCTCGGAAATCGCGCGCGGCGCCAGCTTCCTGGCCGATAGCGAGGGCGAGCGGATCTTTGCGCCGAACATCATAATCACCGACGATCCGCTGCTGCCGCGCGGCATGCGGTCGCATCCATTCGACGGCGAAGGGCTGCCGGTCGCGGCCAGCCGCCTTGTCGACGAGGGCGTGCTGACCGGCTGGCTGCTCGATTCGGCATCGGCGCGCAAGCTGGGCCGCAGGCCGACCGGCCACGCCGCGCGCGGGGGCAGCGGATCGCCGGGCGTGGCGGCGTCCAACGTGACATTGCTGCCCGGAAGCGAGAGCGTGGCCGACATGATCGCCGACATCGCCGACGGCGTGTGGGTGACCGAACTGATCGGCCAGGGCTTCAGCGTGGTCAGCGGCGATTACAGCCGCGGCGCATCGGGCTTTCGCATCGTGAACGGCCAGATCGCGGGGCCGGTCGCGGGCATCACCATCGCGGCCAACATGAAGGACATGTTCGCCCGGATGCGGGCCGCCGACGATCTCGAGATCATCCAGGCCATCAACGTGCCCAGCCTGCGGATCGACGGCATGACCGTCGCGGGGGACTGACGCGGTGCGGCGCATCGCAGCGATCTTGGCGGCGCCGTTCCTGCTGCTGGCCGCGTATCCGGCGGGGGCGGCGGCGATCCTTTCGGGTGCGGGCGCGACCGACGAACCCGCGGCCGAAGCCGAGCAGCCCGCCACCACCGGCGCGATCGAGGCCGAGCGCGACGCCGACGAGGACCGCCGCATCGCCGAGCGGATCCGCGGCATCTATGCCGCCATCGATGCGCTGTCGCGGGTCGAGGTGGCGGTCGAGCAGGGCGTCGTCACGCTGAACGGAACGGTCGCCCAGCCCGAGCAGATGGACCAGGCCGCCGCGATCGCGGGCCGGGTCGCGGGCGTCGTGACGGTCGACAACCGGATCGAACGCGACGTCGCGGTATCGACCAATATCGCCCCCGCGATCGAGACGATCACCGGCCAGGCGCGCGGCCTGCTCAGGGCGCTGCCGCTGCTGGGCGTGGCGCTGCTCGTGGCGATCTTCGTCATCTGGCTGACCCGCTGGCTGGCCAATCGCAAGTCGCTGTGGCGGCGCGTTTCGCCCAACGGTTTCGTCGCCGAGCTGCTGGGCAGCGCGGTGCAGTTCGTGGGCGTGTTGTTCGGCATCTATCTCGCGCTCAAGATCCTGGGCGCGACGGCGCTGCTGGGCGCGCTGCTGGGCATCGGCGGCGTGATCGGCATCGCCATCGGCTTTGCCGTGCGCGACACGATCGACAACTACATCTCGTCGGTCATGCTGTCGCTGCGCCAGCCGTTCCGGGCGAACGACCACGTGGTGATAGGCGATGACGAGGGGCGCGTGGTGCGCCTGACCAGCCGCGCCACGATCCTGATGACGCTGGACGGCAACCACCTGCGCATTCCAAACGCCACCGTCTTCAAGGCGGTGATCCTGAACTATACGCGCAACCCGCAAAGGCGCTTCGAATTCGACCTGGGCGTGGATGCCGACGACGATCCCGTCGACGCGATGAAGGTCGGGGTAGAGGCTATCAGCGCGCTCGACTTCGTCCTCGACGATCCCAAGCCCGTCGCCCGGATCGTGGAGGTGGGCGATTCGAACATCGTGATCCGCTTCCTCGCATGGCTCCACCAGGAGCGCACCGATTTCTACAAGGGTCGCAGCCTGGCGATCCGCGCAGGCAAGGTCGCGCTGGAAGACGCGGGCTTTGCCATGCCCGAACCGATCTACCGCCTGCGCATGGACCCGCGCAGCGCACCCGTCACCACCGTCGCACCCACCGGGGACGAAGGCGCGCCGGCGCCCGCCGCAAGACAGCAGCGGCCTGCTGACGAGGTTGCAACCGACCTGCGGCCCGAGACCCATGTCGCCGAACTGGTCGACCGGGAACGCGCGGAAACCGGCGGCGACCTGCTCGATTCGGACCGGCCGATCGAATAGGGGCCGATACGAAAAGAGCCGCCCGGCGGACCGGACGGCTCTTTCTATAGCCAGTTGCAGGCGCGATCAGTCGGCCTTGGCGTCCTTGGCCCGCTCGATCGCTTCCTTGATCACGCGGCGCGCTTCCTCTGCGCCGCCCCAGGTGCCGACGCGCACCCACTTCTCGCTCTCCAGGTCCTTGTAGTGCGTGAAGAAGTGCTCGATCTGCTTGAACACGATCTCGGGCAGATCCTCCATCTCCTCCACCTTGGTGTAGTAGGGGAAGGTCGAATCGACCGGCACGCAGACCAGCTTCTCGTCGCCGCCATGCTCGTCTTCCAGGTTCAGCACGGCGATGGGACGCGCGCGCACGACGCAGCCGGGAATGAACGGGCTGCGCGCCACGACCAGCGCGTCCAGCGGGTCACCGTCGGGCGACAGCGTGTGCGGCACAAAGCCGTAATTGGCGGGATAGCGCATCGGCGTGTGCAGGATGCGGTCCACGAACAGCGCACCCGAAGCCTCGTCGAATTCGTACTTCACGGGCTCGCCGCCGGTCGGAACCTCGATCACGACATTCAGGCTGTTGGGCGGATTGTCGCCAGTGGGAATCATGTCGATACGCATGGGTGCTTGGCCTTCGCTGTTATGATCGGATCAGGAAAACCGCCGCGCTGCGTTGCACAAGCCGGTTCCCCCGTTGCTGAATTGCCTGCGCGCTCTAGCGCCGCGCTGCACGTTGGCC
This sequence comes from Croceicoccus sp., assembly GCA_029936705.1. Lineage (GTDB taxonomy): Bacteria > Pseudomonadota > Alphaproteobacteria > Sphingomonadales > Sphingomonadaceae > Croceicoccus. Next base: position 4,727 of record JAPYSD010000303.1, read on the forward strand.
AAGGGGGTTAACCCCGCTTCCCCATCGGGCCGCCGGTCGCCGCCCTGATGCCAGCCCGAATTGCCGCGCCCGCGAACGGGCCCCGCCGGGGCCCGCCCGCCGCATGGCCTTAACGGCGCGGTTCGAGGAACCGGTCGATCAGCGTCTCGCCCTTGCCCTTCTTGACCAGCCACGGCCAGCGCAGCCCGCCGGTATAGTCGATGGAGACGGTGCGATAATCGTCCCCGCGCTTCACCAGCAGCTCGATCGGGGTGCCATCCTTCGCCTTGGTGATCGCGTCCTGCATCACCTCGGCGGTATAGGCCTTGCCGTTCACTGCCTCGATCGTCTGTCCGGTGATGATGTCGTTCCTGAACGCGATCCCGTCCCACAGCACGCCGCGCACCTTGCCGTCGCCGTTCACCGACATGCCCAGCGAGTAATACAGGTTGAGGTAGTCGTACTC
>JAPYSD010000304.1 GCA_029936705.1 Croceicoccus sp.
ATATCGACCTCCATATTTTGTGGAAGAAGTTGTGCATCGGTGGCTTCCGCCCCTTCGACGACGAAGACCTTGATAACATCCGCTTTACCGGACTGTGTCTTTGAAACGATCTCCTCCTCGGCTTGCGAAGCCTCAGGCGGTAGCAATTCACCCTGCGTTACTCGCACATCAAAAGTAGAGTCAGGCTCGTCAGAACACCCTGTTAAGAGAACAAGGCCTGAACAAATTAGCAGCGCTAGTCTTCCACGCATCACCCCACGCTCCCCTCAAGCGAGATCGCGAGCAGCTTCTGCGCCTCGACCGCGAATTCCATCGGGAGTTCCTTCAGGACCTCCTTGGCAAAGCCGTTGACGATCAGCGCCACGGCCTCTTCTTCGCCCAGCCCGCGTTGCATCGCATAGAATAGCTGGTCGTCGCTGATCTTCGACGTGGTCGCCTCGTGCTCGATCTGGGCGGTGGGGTTCTTCACCTCGATATAGGGCACGGTATGCGCGCCGCTGGTGTCCGACAGCAGCAGCGAATCGCACTGGGTGAAATTGCGCACATTGTCCGCATTCGCGCCCACGCGGACCAGCCCGCGATAGGTGTTGTTCGACTTGCCCGCGCTGATACCCTTGGAGATGATGGTCGAACGAGTGTTCTTCCCGTTGTGGATCATCTTGGTACCGGTATCGGCCTGCTGGAAATTGTTCGTCACCGCGACCGAGTAGAATTCGCCCACGCTGTTTTCGCCGTTGAGCACGCAGGACGGGTATTTCCACGTCACCGCGCTGCCGGTTTCCACCTGCGTCCACGAAACCTTGCTGTTCCGGCCCTGGCACAGTGCGCGCTTGGTCACGAAGTTGTAGATGCCGCCCTTGCCCTCGGCGTCGCCGGGATACCAGTTCTGCACGGTCGAATATTTGATCTCGGCATCGTCCAGCGCGACCAGTTCCACTACCGCGGCATGCAGCTGGTTTTCATCGCGCATCGGCGCGGTGCAGCCTTCGAGATAGGAGACATAGCTCCCCTCGTCCGCCACGATCAAAGTGCGTTCGAACTGGCCGGTATTCTCCGCATTGATACGGAAATAGGTCGACAGCTCCATCGGGCAGCGCACGCCCTTGGGGATGTAGACGAAGGTGCCGTCCGAAAAGACCGCGCAGTTCAGCGTCGCGAAGAAATTGTCCTGCATGGGCACGACCTTGCCCAGCCACTTCTTCACCAGGTCGGGGTATTCCTTGATCGCCTCGGAGATCGAGCGGAAGATGACGCCCGCTTCCTCAAGCTCCTTGCGAAAGGTCGTGGCGACAGAGACGCTGTCGAACACCGCGTCCACGGCGACCTTGCGCGCGCCCTCGACGCCCGCCAGCACCTTCTGCTCCTCGATCGGGATGCCCAGCTTTTCATAGACGCGCAGGATCTCGGGATCGACCTCGTCCAGCGAGCCGATCTTTTCCTTCTTCTTGGGCGCTGCGTAGTAATATGCGTCCTGGTAGTCGATCGGCGCGATGTTCAGCTTGGCCCAGTCGGGCGGGGTCAGCGTCAGCCAGTGGCGATACGCCTTCAGCCGCCATTCCAGCATCCATTCCGGCTCTTCCTTCTTGGCCGAGATGAAGCGGACGGTGTCTTCCGACAGGCCCTTGTCCGCGAACTCCTGCTCGATGTCCGAGGAGAAGCCGAACTCGTAGGTCTCGAGCGACTTGGCCGCTTCGCGCGCGGCGCGGTCCTTCTCGATCGCCTCTTCCTGCGAAGCGCGAACCTGTTCCACTGTCTCGTTCTTCAGGGCGTCGTTCATGCCGCCACGTCCTCCTTCGCCAGATCGGCGAGCGTGATGCCTTCAAGCGCGCCGCGAATGGCGCGATTGACTTGCGGCCAATGGGGCCTGGCTCCGCAAGTATGTTCGATGGTGCAGCCCGATGGCCCGTCGCTGCACTGGGTCATGGCGATGGGGCCTTCCACCGCCTCGATGATGTCGGCGAGGTTGATCGCCGCCGCCGGGCGCGCCAGCCGGATGCCGCCGTTCGCGCCGCGGGTGGAACGCAGCAGTCCCGCCGCGCTCAGCCTGCTGACCAGCTTCTGCACGGTCGGCGCGGGCAGGCCGGTCTGGTCCGCCAGCTGCCCCGCGCTCCACATCTGCGATCCGCAATGGCCTGCGGCGGCGCGCATGGCGACCACGGCATAATCGGCCAGGTTGGAAAGGCGCATGGGTACGTTACTCGCTAATTCGGACCAAATCGTTCCGAATTGCAGCTAGTGACGCACCCATGCGGATGCAAGCGATGATTGACTCTTGCGAGTCGTTCTTAGCGGCGCCGGGTCAGGACTGCGCCTTCACCTCGGCGATCCATGCATCGACGTTCTCTTCCATGATCGACAGCGGCACCGGCCCGTTGCCCAGCACCACGGTGTGATAGGCCTTGATGTCGAAATCGTCGCCCAGCTCGGCCTGCGCGCGGTCGCGCAGTTCCTCGATCTTCAGCTTGCCGATCATGTAGGCGGTCGCCTGCCCCGGCATCACGATATAGCGTTCGATCGCCTTGGTGATGTCGCCCTCGGGATTGGGGGTGTTGTCCTTCAGGTACTGGATCGCCTGCTCGCGGCTCCAGTGCTTGGAATGGATGCCGGTGTCGACCACCAGCCGCGCCGCGCGCCACAATTCCATCTGCAGCCGACCGAAATCGGAATAGGGATCGGTGTAGAAGCCCATGTCCTTGGCCAGCTTTTCGGAATACAGGCCCCAGCCTTCGGAATAGGCGGTGACGCCCCCGAACCGGCGGAACGGCGGCAGGTCGCCCAGCCCGGTCTGCACCGAGAGCTGCAGGTGGTGCCCCGGCAGCCCTTCGTGGAAGGCCAGCGCCTCCAGCTCGTTCAGGCTCATCGAATCGAGCTTGTAGAGATTGACGTAATAGATGCCCGGACGCGATCCGTCGGGGGCGGGGCGCGAATAGAACGCCTTGCCCGCCGATTTCTCGCGGAACGCCTCGACCGGCTTCACCTGCAGGGCGTCCTGCGGCAGCACCTCGAACCACTTGGGCAGTTCGGCTTCCATGGCCTCCAGCGCGACATCGACCTTGCCCAGGTATTCCTCGCGGCTCTTGGCATAGAAGCGCGGATCGGTGCGGGTGTATTCGAAGAATTCCTGCAGCGTGCCGTCAAAGCCCACCTGCTTCATGATGCCGCGCATCTCGTCGTGGATACGCTCGATATTGGCCAGGCCCAGCTGGTGGATCTGGTCGGCGGTCAGGTCGGTGGTGGTATAGTTCTTCAGCAGTGCCGCGTAATATTCATCGCCCTGCGGCAGGTGCCATGCGCCGTCGTCGGTCCCGGCCATCGCCTGCTGGCGCACCATCTCGGCGCGCAGCTGGCGATAGGCGGGCACGCCATTCGCTTCCCACGCCGCGACCGCCTGCGCGATCAGCGCGTCCTTGTCCGCCTGCGCGATGTCCAGCGCGCCGACCTTTTCGCGGAAATCGTCGATGATCGCATTGCCTTCATAGGCAGGCGCCGCCGGCTGCAGCAAATTGTCGACGTCCGACAGGACATAGTCGTACACCCAGCGCGGCGGCATCACGCCCGCCTCGGCCCGGCTGGCCGAACGCTGCACCAGCCCGTCCAGGTAATCGCCGATGCCTGCGATCCGCTCGACATAGGCCTCGGCCTCGGCCCGGTCGCTTACCCGGTGCATGTTGACCAGGAAGGACGGGATGCCGCTTTGCGCGCCGAACATCTGGTTGAACAGATACCCGTTCTCGCGGAACGGGATCAGGCTCTGCTGCCGCTCCATCGACGCCTTGAACAGGCGATAGGACAAGGCATCCTGCCCCTGCAGGCGGGACAGGTCGAACCCGGCCTCCATGCGGGCCAGGAACGCGCGGTCCATCGCTTCCTCGCGCTGCTCGGCGGCCAGGCTGGGATCGTTCCACTTCCCGTAATCCTCGTCGCGGATGCCGCGATAGGTCTTGGTCTGCGGGCTGAGCGCGAGGCTGGCGTCCTCATACGCCTGGAAGAACGCGTTGATGTCGTTCGCCGCGATCGCCGCATCGACCGCCGCCAGCTGCGCCGCCGGAATGGCCGAGCTGGCCGAGGGCATGGTCGCGGCGGGGTCGGCAGCGGGCGCCGCAGAAGATGCCTGGGCCATGTCCGTCGTGGCGGCACAGGCGGACAGGGCAAGCGCGGCGCTTCCGCCAAGCAGGCAGGTCATAAGGCGCGGGAAAGGGGTCAACATGCGTCTCCGTCTGGATACAAAAGATACTATTTCCCCATCTCTGCCGCATCGCGGCGCAAGAGGCAAATGGACGCCGGAAAAGGGTTCGACAGCGCGCACGCTCTCGCATACGCAATGCGGCGATGGCCTATCACTTGCTTCGTCCGCTGATCTTCCGCCTCGATGCCGAACGCGCGCACGGTCTTGCGCTGTCGGCGCTCAAGACGCTGCCTTCCTCGCTGCTGGCAAGCCCGCCGCGGCGCAATCCGGCGCTGGCGGTGGAGGTCGCGGGACTGCGCTTTCCCAATCCCGTCGGCATCGCGGCAGGCTTCGACAAGAACGGCGAAGTGCCCGATGCGCTGCTGCGCTGCGGCTTCGGCTTTGCCGAGCTGGGATCGGTCACGCCCCGCCCGCAGCAGGGCAATCCCAGACCCCGCCTGTTCCGCCTGGCCGAGGACCGCGCCGTCATCAACCGCATGGGCTTCAACAACGAAGGCGCGGTCGCGGTCGAACGGCGGATGGCGCGGCGCGCGGGCAATCCCGGCATCGTCGGCATCAATATCGGCGCCAACAAGGACAGCGCCGACCGCGTCGCGGACTACGCGGCGATGGCGCGCACCATGGCGCCGCACGCGTCCTATCTGGCGGTCAATATCTCCAGCCCCAACACCCCCGGCCTGCGCGCACTGCAGGACCCTGAGGCACTGGCCGGCCTGCTCGACGTGGTGATGGACGCGCGCGGCAGCGACGTGCCCGTGTTCCTCAAGGTCGCGCCCGATCTGCAAGGCGCCGACATCGACGCCATCGCGCGCATCGCGGTGGACAAGAGGCTGGGCGCACTGATGATCGCGAACACCACCATCGAACGCCCCGCGCTGATGTCTGCCCACGCGGGCGAGACGGGCGGACTGTCGGGCGCTCCGCTCAAGGACATGGCGCTGCAGCGGCTGCGCGATTTCCGCAAGGCGCTGGGGGGTTCGGGC
>JAPYSD010000788.1 GCA_029936705.1 Croceicoccus sp.
CGGAACGCATCCGCGAAGGCATCCGCGAGATGGGCGGCATCGCGCTGGAATTCCCAGTCCACCCGATCCAGGAAACCGGCAAGCGCCCTACGGCCGCGCTCGACCGCAACCTGTCCTATCTGGGACTGGTCGAGGCGCTGTACGGCTATCCGATCGACGGTGTCGTGCTGACCACCGGCTGCGACAAGACTACGCCCGCCATGCTGATGGCGGCAGCCACGGTGAACATCCCCGCCATCGCCCTGTCGGTCGGCCCGATGCTGAACGGCTGGCACAAGGGTGAGCGCACCGGTTCGGGCACCATCGTGTGGAAGGGCCGCCAGATGATGGCCGCGGGCGAGCTGGACGACGAGGGTTTCATCAAGCTCGTCGCGTCCTCGGCCCCGTCGACCGGCTATTGCAACACCATGGGCACGGCGACCACGATGAACTCGCTGGCCGAGGCGCTTGGCATGATGCTGCCCGGCTCCGCCGCGATCCCCGCGCCCTATCGCGACCGGCAGGAATGCGCCTATCACACCGGCAAGCGCATCGTCGAAATGGTGCATGAGGACCTGAAGCCGTCCGACATCATGACGAAGGACGCGTTCCATAACGCCATCGTCACGAACTCCGCCATCGGCGGTTCGACCAATGCGCCCATCCACCTGGCCGCCATCGCCCGCCACATGGGCGTCGACCTGCCGCTGAAGGACTGGGAAACGCTGGGCCACCATATTCCGCTGCTGGTGAACCTGCAGCCCGCGGGTGAGTATCTGGGCGAGGAATATTACCGCGCCGGGGGCGTCCCCGCCGTGGTCGCGCAGCTGATCGGACAGGGCCTGATCCGCGAAGGCGCGATGACCGTCAATGGCAAGACCATGGGCGAAAATTGCCGCGACGCCACGATCGAGGACGAGCGCGTGATCAAGCGCTTCGACCAGCCCTTGATGGAAGAAGCGGGCTTCCTCGTCCTGTCGGGCAATCTGTTCGACGCGGCGATCATGAAGACCAGCGTGATCTCGGACGAGTTCCGCAAGCGTTACCTGTCGAACCCCGACGATCCGGAAGCCTTCGAAGGGTTGATGCCTTGGCTAAGAGCACTTCTGCCGATC
>JAPYSD010000789.1 GCA_029936705.1 Croceicoccus sp.
GACCACGGCATACGGTTCCGTCGTCCGCACCGCAGAGGTGCGCCCGGGGCAGAGCGTGGCGGTGCTGGGCTGCGGCGGGATCGGCCTTGCCACCATCAATGCCGCGGCCATCGCGGGTGCCGGGCGCATCATCGCGATCGACCGGGTCGCGTCCAAGGAGCAGCTGGCCCGCGATTTCGGCGCGACCGATTTCGTCGACGCGTCGGATGGCGATGTCTGGAAGAAGGTGCTGGGCATGACGGGCGGCGGCGTCGACCACGCGTTCGAGGCGATCGGCCTGACCGCTACGGCGGAGGACGCGTTCCGCATGCTGCGGCGGCGCGGCATCGCGACGATCATCGGCATGATCCCGGTGGGGCAGAAACTCTCGCTCAACGGCTATGAATTCCTGAAGGAAAAGCAGATCCGCGGATCGTTCATGGGATCGAACCAGTTCCCCATCGACATTCCGCGCATCGTCGATTTCTACATGAGCGGCCGTCTGAAGCTGGACGAGATGATCTCGCGCCGGATCAAGCTGGACCAGGTCAACGAAGCATTCGCCGAGATGGAGAGCGGGGCCATCGCCCGCTCCGTCATCACGTTCGACTGACGGCGGCGATCACCCCTCCCGGTCGCGCGGCCGCATCAGGTTTTCCTGCATCACCGTCGCGATCATCACGCCGTCCCGGTTCACGACATGCCCGCGGTTCAGCCCGCGGGCATGCGCGGCCCACGGGCTTTCGGTGACGAAGGCCAGCCAGTCGTTTACCTCTGGCGTTTCGTGGAACCAGATCGCGTGGTCCAGGCTGGCGGCCTGCACCCGGGTGGAGGCGGGCCTGATGCCGTGCGGCAGCAGCGACGTGCGCAGGAACATCATGTCCGACGCATAGGCCAGCACCGCCCGCTTCAGCGCAGGATCGTCCCCCACCGGCTCGCGCATCCGCATCCACCAACCCGATGCCGGGCTGGTCCGGCCATTGCCGAAGACCGTGGCGGGATCGAAGGGGGCCAGTTCGACCGGGCGCTCGGTCAGGCGGCTGGCGAATTTCGCCATCTGCGCGTCCTCCTGCGCGTCGATCCATTCGGCCAGGCGCCGCTGCGCGGCTTCCGGC
>JAPYSD010000305.1 GCA_029936705.1 Croceicoccus sp.
CCCCCCCGGCGGCGAGTAGCTGCCCATTTTGGCTCGAATTTGGTCCATCCTATAAAAGCACGATGACCATGACCGATATCATTTCAATGCCAAGACCTTCAACATCGGTGAAACTCACCCCCGGCTTCGATATCGAAGATACCCCATGCTACACCATCACGGCCAATACCTACGGGTCCAAGGATAGACCGCTCTGCGATCTGCCGGTTCTCGAACTCTGATCTCGATCTGGGCCATCCGTATGCTGATCGCACACTCGCCCATAACGACGACGGCCAACGAAGCGCTGTTTGCAACCCGACGCGCAACCTGCAAAAGGGCTTCGGCACCGTCCGGCATCAAGCACAACCATTTGACAATCCGGAAAGAAATTTAACCCATGAGCAACAAACCCGCATTCGAGGATCTGGCTGTCGAACACATCAATTCTTCTACTGTCGATTCCACGGTGCAGGCTTTCGGAAGCCTGTTCGATGACATCCTCGCTAATGCGAAAAACAAGAAGAAGGCCTCGATCGAGGCATTGAAGCTTTACAATTGCTTCGCAGCCGTCACCGATCACATCATGTACGCGATGGCGGGCATTTTGCCTGAGAACCGCGGCAAGCGGCCTCCTTCGTTCATTCGTGACAAATATGATCCTATCAACGAGAGCGTCAAAAGGATCATGAAGAATGTCTTGGTCGATGCCGCCGCCGGAAAGGATGTAACGTTCCACCGTGACAAGATCGTCTCGGCATATGCATCCCAATGCAGCGGCCTGATCGAAATCAAGGAAAAAATCGCGCCTGGCTTCGTGCGGAAAGAGAAAAGCAAGCCCTGACACTTCGGCCGAAGCCGCTCGTCTTTCTAGCCGCCGATCGCGCATACATCCCTCTCGCCACCACTATCGATCAAGACATCCAGAGCCGATCCCTCTTTCGGCGGCGGCGCCCGAGCTGCCTTGGAAGCTCCAAAACCATCCGCTCGAAGAGAACTATTTTCAGGATGATGCATTTTTCAACGCACATCCTATAATCAGGGAATGCAAAACACCGAGGACGATTCCCAAATGGCACGATCGATAATCACAGGGCGCATAGCATGAGTCCGGATGCAGGCCTCCAGATCGCCGTCGTCCTCGTTTCCCTTCTGAGCGCCGCCGGGATCGTCGCAGCGCTTGTCGATGCAGGCCGCATCTGACCTAACCACGGGTTCCGCCCGTCTGCTCCCCGACGTGCCGAAGATCCCTGCCGCTGCCGCATCCGGACCATTTGCAAGACTGTCGGTCTGCGAATTTCGTTAAAGAACCGTGCCACCCAGGAAACGCCATTTTATCCGCATAAGCTGGCAATAAAGCGTTCAGACCCCGCCGCGGCATAGCCGGGCGGGGTTTTCTTTTGAACCTAAGGGAACGGCTCTAGTTTGTCGGTCGAGATAGTGCTTGGGCGAATATCGCCCCCTCTTCATCATTGATCGGCGCCTCCGTAATCAGCGAATAGCCCTCGATAAATTCATGATCCTCGCCCTCCAGGGTCTGGAAAATGAACAAGTCGATGTTCGGCATCGCATCTTCTGGAATATCGGCCACGACATATGCAGAGGTTATCCCCTCTATTAAGCTTTGGCCGTGCTCAAGCACATTCGATGCCACCAATTCTGCATTCAACAGGTTGAGAACGCCGCCGATTTCGTCAAGCTCGTCGATCTTCGCGCAGATTATTGTTCCATTACCACGCTTGATATTCCGTGCTGAAACGACCGATGCCGTCAGATCGCCGTCAAAAAGCAAGCAGTACAGCCACGCCGATGCTGCCGCCACAAAACCCTTTGTCTCCAGGATATTCTTCGTGTTCGACCAAAATTGGTTCTCGTCTGTCGTAGGAAGATAGTTCGATATCAGCTGAAGATAATACTTGAGCGCCCTGATGGACGCCGTAGGGTCCTTCGCCATATTGGACGTCAAAAACGGTTCCAGCCGCCCTTTTCCTACCATTTGTGATGCGTCCATTACCAGATCGGCAAATGGCAGAAGTGCCGCAACCTCTTCGGTCGGATCCGGCCTGCAATTCTCGAACATGGAGTAAATCGGACCGAGGTCCTCCGCCCCAAAATTCGGATCCTGAACATCCTCAAACCATCTCGGATCAAGCCCTCTAAGCCAGTCGATAAAATCAGTGTAGTCCTCCGACATCCCTTCGCCAAAATACACAACCCTTTCGTGCCAATCGGCGAGGGGCTGCTTAAGCTTCTCGAGCACTTCCTCGGGCGTCAAGAAAATGTCGAGAGACATATCGTCCGGCCACACGAAGTAACCCAGAACGCCAATTGAAGGCTCCTTTGCAATCAATCGTCCCGCCAGCCGGGTCGTCGCCCACGTTGCCTCATCCGAATCCGAGAGGAGCTTCCCCAATTTTACGCAATCTGGCCTTATGAGGCTCGACACCCCCCTTGCGAGCATATCTGCAATTGAACTGAGCGCTACATATGCTGCAGAGATGGCAACTTCTCCATCGGGCATATCTTCTTCAAGCTCTTCCAGCCTATCCCGAGCATGCTCGAAAAGGTCACCATCCGCGACCCGCTCCAACCACGCTGGAAACAGGGCCAGTAGATGGATCAGAGTGAGCGCATCAAAATCATGCTTCTCCTCATCGCCCAGCCTGTCCATCAGAAGGCCGATAGTCGGATGATATGGTCCGCATAAGCGGATGTCATAATTGCAATCGAGAGTGTTGGCCGTTTCTTGCAGATCGTTCAGCAAACAGAGCAGCCAATAGACACTGTCTAACAAGTCAGGTTCTTTTGCGTACTCCTTATAATCGTCCCTATCTTCGGGGAAACTTGCGAACACGAGATCCAGATCATTCGAAAAATCGATCTCATACTCCCTAAGCAGGATAGCTTTGCTTCCTTCAACAGCCATTATGTAAGGTCCGAGCGTCTCCGAAAAGGGATGCAATTCAGACGTGTGGTCGAAAGAAGTCATCTAAATTCAGTCCTTTTGCCGGATGCAGCCAGAAATGCGGTTGCTTGGGGTTTTAGGACGCGAGGCCTCACAAGCAAAACATGATTTCTACCGATCCAGGCACAGATATCCCGGCCACTGGCAATCTCGCAGACACTCGCCGGCAACTGGGTCATCACGCGGCCCAACCCCGAAGAAGCAGGTTGGGAAACCCAGCTGGCCGAGCTCAACACCGAGTCCGCCTGCGCTGGCTCCCCGGCATGTGAGATCATCGTCTCGACTGCAGTCGAAATGCTCGCAAACCTCGTCCGGTCCTTTCCGGACCGCGGGTACGAGGTGACCAGTCACAACGAGGCCTCACGCAAGACGATGCTCTCACGCGTCACCGCGGCCCTTTAGGCCAGGCTGAGCAACGTCGTGTGGGACTATAATCATTTGTATAGGAAGTCCTCCTAAGCGTCGAAAGCACCAAGTAGCAGCACAAAGGCATCGAGTTTGGTGGCCCAGCGGCATTTATCGGAGGGACAATGAAGCTACGATTTTCTCAGCATGTAACACTTTTCTCTTTGGCGATTTTCCTTGGTGGCTGCGCCGATCAGTCAGATGATGACGAAAGCACGATGCTTGCATACGCTGAAGAATCGACAGGCGACATGGATGACGTTGGCGCATCAGCAACCGACGCGACGGGGGAGGATACCGGTCTTCTGTATTGCGAAGGTAATAAAGTCACGTCCACTTCCGACAATATCTCCATGCCCCGGCCTGATCGAACTGACCCATGGAAAAATCTGTTAGTCGTCCGCCCTGGCGAACCTTCGCCCATAGGAATTGTGAATGACGACAGCAGCACTACGCCGCTATGCGATTACGATTGTGCCTTCTTGGGTTCGTCAGATGATTTCTCCGTCAGGAGGGGGTTCTCTGCCGCTCGTAACCATCAGGTAGACTATGGTTCGCAATCCGCCGTCCTCGAAATCACCTACAAGGACGGCCAATTGGAAATCATAGGGTCGGAAGAAGGCCTTACCGAAAGCGGGGTCTATTACACCAAGAATGAGCACATCACTGCCCAATGCTCCTATGATATGTCGAGTGTCATCGAGGACATGAAAGCTGACGAAACGGTGAGTGCAGAAGAGGCTGTTGATGATGCCGAAGCCGCGCTTCGCGAAGTAGAAGCGGCAATGGAAGAATTGGGCCTTTGATCAATCACAATGATGCCGAGCACTGGCTTAGGCTCGCGCGCGTAGTCGCAGCCCTGTAGCCGCCCGCTACCCTCATCCCGACTGCCTCTCGGCACTCGGATCACAGCCGAACAAGCCCCCGGACCCCCGGGGGCTTTTTTCGTGGAAGTCCCCACGAAAAGCCTGGAACGCGCGGCCGAGGCGCCGGGCCCGCAATGCAGGCAATCCTTCCTTTCACATTCAATCGATCTTCGATGAAAAATTTGAAGGAATGGAAAATCATGGCATTCGAACGCTGCTTCAACGCGATCCTCACGATCATCATGCTTGCATTCATCGCCATCGCAATCGATGCAGCTTTCCAGATCAGCTCCGCCGCGGCATCTCGCCCGGGCTTCTTCAATTTCTCCGCGGTCCTCATGGCCATTCCCACTGTTCTGAGCCTTGGCTGGTTCAAATCCGGCCTCGCGATCCGCTGAACCGCTAGCTTCGAAGCGACTATAAGATGACCTGCAATCTCAAACCGGTCCGCAAGATCGTGACCACGGTTCATGGCTCCCATCTCTACGGTACGAGCACGCCGGCATCTGATCGCGATTATAAGGGCGTTCACCTGCCGAGCGGGGAGGCCATCCTTCTCCAGCGCCCGGAAAATGTCCTCGACGAGTCCAGTTTCGCCAAGGACGAAGAAGGCAAGAACACCGACGAGGCCGTCGACCACCAGTCCTATTCGATCAGCAAGTTCTGCCGCATGCTCTCGCTCGGCGACGGCGTCGCCACAGAGATCCTGTTCGCGCCCGACGATTGCATCGTTGAAGCCAGCCCTGAATGGCCTGCCTTGCGTGAAGCCGCTCGGGGTCTCCTCAACCGCGAAGTGAAGGGCTTCACCGGCTACTGCAAGCAGCAGGCCGCGATCTACGGCATCAAGGGCCGGCGCATGGAAGCCGTCGAGACGCTCGTCGCGATCCTCAGCTCGGCCATCGAAACGCACGGCCCCAAAG
>JAPYSD010000790.1 GCA_029936705.1 Croceicoccus sp.
CTTCGGTGCCTTCTCAAGCAGCGGCGGCGACATCGACCTCGATGCATCTGCGATCCTGTTCGATGGCAGCCGCCAGGTCGTCGACTCGGTCTGGTTCGGCCAGCTCGAGAGCAAGGACCGCTCGGTTCGTCACTCGGGCGACAACCTGACAGGGGAAGGCGACGGCGATGACGAGTCCATCGTTATTGATCTGGTCCAGCTGCCGGCCAAGGTCGAGACCATCGTCCTGACGGTGAACAGCTTCAGGGGGCAGACCTTCGACAAGATCGAAAATGCTTTCGGCCGGGTCGTCGACAATCGCAGCGGACGTGAACTCGCACGCTTCGACATCTCGGACAGCGGTCCGCATACCGGGATCATTCTCGCCAGTCTTACCCGCGCGGGCGGCGAGTGGACCTTCAAGGCTCTCGGTGAGCGGGCAGGCGGACGCACCGTTCACGACCTGGCCGGCCCGTCGGCGCGCCTGATCTGAGGGAAATGGTGCGCCGTCCCCGCGGCGGCGCACCTGCCCCGTTCCTTTATCTCAAGAACTGGAGAACCTGATGCAGCTGCAGAAGGGTGAAAAACGCAGCCTTGCCGATCTCGGCATCGGCCAGCGTTGTACCGTCAAGATCGACTTCGGTCTCGACGGCGTCGACATCGCGGCATTCGGCCTCGATGCATCAAAGAAAATTAGCGATGACCGCTACGTCATCCTGTTTTCCAATACCCGCTCTCCCGAGGGCGCGATCGAGCTGATCCCGAATTCGGACACGGCAGTGTTCAATCTCGATCTTGGTGCCCTGCCTGCAACTGTCGACCGCATCGTCTTCACCGCGACCCATGACACGCGGCCCATTTCGCAGGCTCGTCCTCTCGTGGTCAGCATCGATGGCAACAAGGCCAGCTTCGACGTTGCGAGCTCGCTCAGCAGCGAAAAGGCCGTCATGATGCTCGAATTCTACCGTCATCAAAGCGGCTGGAAGGTGGGTACGATCGCGGCAGGCTTTGCCGGCGGCCTTGCAGCACTCATCACGCACTTTGGCGGCGAGGTCGCCGACGCTCCCGCTCCGCCGCCACCGCCACCGCCACCGCCGCCACCGCCTCCGCCG
>JAPYSD010000791.1 GCA_029936705.1 Croceicoccus sp.
CGAAGGAGCCGCCGGTATTCGCGGCGGTCGGACCTGAGGCGTGCTTCTGCCGCCTCGGTCCGTTCGAGATCGCAATCGATGGCAATCGCCGCGCCCGCGATGCGCCCCTCGATCATCGCGGCAGGCGCGCCGGCAACGCCGGTTGTCTCGCCCGCGACATAAAGGCCGGGCACGCTCGATCGCATCCATGGGTCGCAATCGGTTGCCCAACCGCCGGCGGGGCCCGCCGGGCGGGTGCGTGCCCCGACCATGCGCGGCAGTGCGGATTGCGGTACGAAGCCATAGCACAGGCCGACCGTGTCGCAGGCCATATCGCCGGCGTCGCTTGTGACGCCGGTCACGCATTCCTTGCCCAGAATGGCTTTCAGTCCAACGCCGAAGTGCACCGGAACACCGCGTCGGCGCAGCAGCGTCATCGCTTCCGCTGCGGGCAGCAGCGCCCCGGCATGCCGTGCCGCGACAAGAGGATGGCGTAGCAGATGGCCCGTCATCGTCATGCGTCGCTGCGCAAAAAGCACGGCCTCGACCGTACCTCCTGCCGCGACGATCTGCGCCGCGATCAGCAGTTGCAGCGGATGCGTTCCGGCAAGGACGACGCGCGAGCCGGGAACGATCTTCTGGCTCTTGACGAATGCCTGGATGCCGCCGGCTGCATAAACCCCGGGAAGGGTCCAGCCGGGGAGGGGCACCGCGAGATCCTGGGATCCTGCTGCAACGAGAACCCGGCGCGCGCTCAGCCGCTGCACACCGTCCATCCCGCTAATGGTGAGTGCGAAACCCTGCTCCGCAATACGCGCGATGCCGAGCACCGAACGTCCTCCCCACCATTCGATTCCCGCCGCGGCCTCGAATTGCCTTAATTGAGCGCGCAGCGGTGCATAGACCCGCCCTTTCATCCATCCGCCGACGTCGAACTCGCGCGGTGGCTGGCGCAGGATTTGACCGCCGGGGCGCAATTGCTCGTCGATTACCACGACGCGCAGACCCCGTTCGTTCAGTGACAATGCGGCGGCCTGTCCGGCAGGCCCGCCGCCGACGATGGCGATGTCGCAGCTCTCAATCACGAACCACCTCCAGACCTTCG
>JAPYSD010000306.1 GCA_029936705.1 Croceicoccus sp.
TCAAGACGGCGAACTCGGGTTACCTGACCCGCCGTCTGGTCGACGTGTCGCAGGACTGCGTGATCGTGGAAGAGGATTGCGGGACCGAGAAGGCGCTGGAAATGCGCGCGATCATCCAGGGCGGTTCGACCATCGCCTCGCTGGGCGAGCGCATCCTTGGCCGTACGCTGGCCGAGGACATCGTTCACGCCAAGACCGGCGAAGTTCTGGCCAGCAAGGGCCAGCTGCTCGACGAAACCGCGATCAAGGTGATCGAGGAAGCCGAGACGCAGGTCGCCAAGATCCGCTCTCCGCTGGTCTGCGAAGCGCAGCAGGGCGTGTGCGGCAAGTGCTATGGCCGTGACCTTGCGCGCGGTACGCCGGTGAACATCGGCGAGGCTGTCGGCGTGATCGCCGCGCAGTCGATCGGCGAGCCGGGCACCCAGCTGACG
This sequence comes from Croceicoccus sp., assembly GCA_029936705.1. GTDB lineage: Bacteria > Pseudomonadota > Alphaproteobacteria > Sphingomonadales > Sphingomonadaceae > Croceicoccus. Next base: position 432 of record JAPYSD010000306.1, read on the forward strand.
ATGCGGACGTTCCACATCGGCGGCGCGGCGCAGCTCAACGAGACCTCGCACCTCGAAGCGGTGTCGGACGGCAAGCTCGTCTATCGCGACATGCCGACCATCACCGACAAGCGTGGCCGCCGTCTGTCGATGGCCCGCAGCGGCGAGATCCTGGTGATCGATGCCGAGGGTCGCGAGCGCGAAATGCACCGCGTGCCTTACGGTACCGTCATCCTGTTCGACGACGGGGCCCAGGTGAAGCAGGGCGACCGGATGGCCGAATGGGATCCGTTCACGCTGCCGATCATCACCGAGCAGTCGGGTGTCGTGAAGTACCAGGACATCATCGATGGCAAGACCATGACCGAGCAGGTCGACGAGGCAACGGGCATCGCCCAGCGCGTCGTGACCGAGTATCGCGCCGCGGGCCGTTCCAAGAAGGAAGACCTGCGTCCGCGTATCACCCTGCTGAACCAGGCAGGCGACGAAACCGAGGCGGCGCGCTATATGCTTGCCCCGGGCACGTCGCTGTCGGTCGAGGACGGTGCGGAAGTGCAGGCCGGCGACATCCTGGCCCGTGCATCGCGTGAAGCCGCCAAGACCCGCGACATCACCGGCGGTCTGCCGCGCGTTGCCGAGCTGTTCGAGGCCCGCAAGCCCAAGGACAACGCGGTCATCGCCAAGATCTCCGGCCGGATCGAGTTCGTCCGCGACTACAAGGCGAAGCGCAAGATCGCGATCATCCCGGAAGAGGGCGATCCGGTCGAGTACCTGATCCCCAAGTCGAAGGTGATCGACGTGCAGGAAGGCGACTTCGTCAAGAAGGGCGACAACCTGATCTCGGGCTCGCCCGATCCGCACGATATCCTGGAAGTCCTGGGTATCGAGCCGCTGGCCGAGTATCTCGTGAACGAGATCCAGGAAGTCTATCGCTTGCAGGGCGTGAAGATCAACGACAAGCACATCGAGACGATCGTTCGCCAGATGCTGCAGAAGGTCGAGATCACGAACGGCGGCGACACCACGCTGCTGCCGGGCGAGCAGGTCGATCTGGAAGAGATGCTGGAGTACAATTCCAAGCTCGCCAAGGGCAAGGAACCGGCGGAAGGCAAGCCGATCCTGCTGGGCATCACCAAGGCGTCGCTGCAGACCCGCAGCTTCATCTCGGCCGCCTCGTTCCAGGAAACCACCCGCGTGCTGACGCAGGCGGCGGTCGAAGGAAAGCGGGATTCGCTGATCGGTCTGAAGGAAAACGTGATCGTGGGCCGTCTCATCCCCGCCGGTACCGGCGCGGGCATGAACCGGGTTCGCGTCGCCGCTTCCAGCCGCGATGCCGCCCTGCGCGCCCAGTATCGCAAGATGCAGGAAGCGCTGATCGCGGCCGACACCGCCGCAGCCGAGCACGAGGCCGAGCTGGCCCAGGGCCCGGAAGCGGCGATGGGTGACGATCCGCTGGCGGTGGTCGAGGGCGAGACCCACGGCACCGACGCCGATGCGGGCGATTACCTGAACCCCGAGGCTGCCGACGGCGACGTCGCGGCATCCGGTGAAGCGGACACGGACGAGGCGGAAGGCGAAAACAACGCTTGATCGCTGACGGGACCGGCAGGGCATCCCTGCCGCCCGAGGATCAGCCCCGGTAAAGGCGCGGCCCATGGCTTCGCTTTACCGGGGCTTTTCCTTGCGCGCGGCCCGCCGCAGTGCGAACTGAAAGTACAGGCCGCTGTTTTACGCGGATATTAACTTCTGACCTCTAGCCCAGCGGCTCGACGTTTCTGGGTCTTGAGGGCGGGGGGCAATGCAAGCAAAGCAGGCAGCGGTGCTGAGCCGTGACGAATTGCTGCTTGCCCGCCGTCTTGCGGATTACGCCGAACGTGCGCCTGTCGCCGTGCTGCTCAGCGCCCTGTCCGCGACCATCGTCTGGATGCTGGCGCCCAGCGACACGCTGGGACCGTGGAACGTGCTGTGCGCCGTCTGGCTGCTGATCGTCGGCGTCACCGGCTTCGCGCGGATCTGGCAGGCGAAGCGGATCGAGGCGCTGACCATCGATTTCGGCTATATCAGCCAGCAGGCGCGGCGCGCGGAACTGCTCGCCTATGTCGATGCGCTGTGCTGGACGGGCTGCCTTGCCCTGATCGGGCCGATCCTGGACCACCAGGCGCGCGTAACGGTCTGCATCCTCTTGATCGGCATGCTGACGACATCGGCGATCACGCTGCGCTCCATGCCGCGCGTCGGCATGTCGCTCACCCTCGCCTTCATCGCCGGCGGCATTGCCGCGACGGTGCTCAGCGGCTGGTCCAACGACCCACTCAACATTCCGATCATGGCGATCTATGGCGCTGTCGTGCTGTACTGCTTTCGCGTCGATGCCGTAGGCTACCAGGCGCGGTTCCATGCCGAGTTCGAGGTGAGCGAGAGCGCCGAGACGATCCGGCTGCTGCTCCACGATTACGAGGCGCAGAGCGCGGACTGGCTGTGGCGCGTCGATCACGCGGGCTGCCTGGTCGGCGTGTGCAACCGTTTCGGCGAGGCTGCCGCGCTGCCCCCGCCCGAGCTGGAAGGCAAGGAGCTGGTCAGCCTGTTCAGGCCCGGCCCCGCGCGCGAGCATCTTTCCCACCGGCTGCTGCGCCGCGAACCGTTCCGCGACCTGACGATCGAGCTGAACGGTACCGCGGACGACGCGGCGGGTGGGCGGTGGTGGATGCTGTCGGCCTCCCCGCGCGAGGACGGCACGATCCGCGGCGTCGCCCGCGACGTTACCGCCACCCGCCGGACCGAGCAGCGCGTCGCCTACATGGCGCATCACGACGGGCTGACGGGGCTGGCCAACCGCTTCCTGTTCGGCGAGACGCTGGCCGGGCAGCTCGCCCGCCAGCGGCGCACCGATCAATGCGCGCTGCTTTATCTCGACCTCGACCATTTCAAGGCGATCAACGACACGCTCGGCCACAGCTGCGGCGACCTGCTGCTGACCGAGGCGGCGCGCCGGATCACCAGCAAGGTGAAGGGCCACGACCTCGTCTCGCGCCTGGGCGGCGACGAGTTCGCGGTGCTGCTGACCCGCTTCCGCGATACCGAGGAAGCGCTGGCAGTGGCCCACCGCATCGTCGCGGCGATCGGCGAACCCTTCCGGATCGAGGGGCAGAAGCTCAACATCTCGACCAGCGTGGGCGTCGCCTTCTACAGCGGCACGGGCGGCATTTCCGACGACCTGCTGCGCCAAGCGGACCTTGCGCTCTATGCCGCCAAGGCGCGCGGGCGCGGCTGCTTCGTGCCGTTCGAACCGTGGATGGAAGACCGCGAGCGCGAACGTGCCGCGCTGGAATCCGACCTGCGCTCCGCGATCCGGGAAGGGCAGTTCGCGCTGCATTTCCAGCCGCTCGTCCGGATCGACACCGGCGAGGTCGGCGGGTTCGAGGCGCTGGTGCGCTGGGACCATCCGACGCTGGGCGTGGTGATGCCGGGCGAATTCATCCCCATTGCCGAGGATACCGGGCTGATCGTGCCGCTGGGCGAATGGATCCTGCGCAATGCGATCATGCAGGCGGCGACCTGGCGCGATGGCCTTCGCGTGGCGATCAACCTGTCGCCGATCCAGCTGCGCAGTCCGCGCCTGATGGCGCAGCTGGTCACCGCGATCGCGCATACCGGCATCGATCCCACAAGGATCGAGCTGGAGATTACCGAGAACGTGCTTCTGCAGGAATCGGAAGCCAATGTCGCGTTGCTGCACAGGCTGCGCGAACTGGGCGTGCGCATCTCGCTCGACGATTTCGGGACGGGCTATTCCTCGCTCAACTATCTGCGCAGCTTTCCCTTCGACAAGATCAAGATCGACAAGTGCTTCGTCACCGACCTCGAGGAGCGCGAGGATTGCCAGGCGATCATTCGCGCGGTCACCTCGTTGGCGGGCACGCTGGGCATGGACACGGTGGCCGAGGGCGTGGAGCGGCAGGAACAGCTCGACTGGCTGCGCGAGGCGGGCTGCACCGAGGTGCAGGGCTATTACATCTCCTATCCGTTCAACGTCGAGGAGCTGACCGATGGCCGCCCGCTGGAAAGCCAACGCGAGCACTGGCGCAGCGCGGTCGGCCACTTGCCCGGCGCACCGGTGACGCAACATCTGGCCGCGCTGGACGCCCCGGTGGAGCCCGGCGCGAGAGCCACCACGCCGAGCGCCGCGTGAAAACGCCGCCCGGCGCGGCGTAGCGGCCCTGTCCCGCGCTTTTCCGCATCGTCGCGGGGGAAATCGCGCGACTTTGCAGTTGTCGGTTCCGCGCCCGCTTCCTAGACGATGGACATGGCCGATACGCTCACGATTACCTTCGCCCAACATAACCAGCGTGTCGGCGACCTTGCCGGCAATGCCGATGCCATGCTCGCGGCGCGAAACCGCGCCAAGGCGGCGGGCGCGGACCTGGTCGTCTTTCCCGAGATGCACCTGATCGGCTATCCGCCCGAGGACCTGGTGCTGAAACCCGCCCTGATCGAACGCGCCGCGGCCGAGATGGACCGGCTGGCGAGGGCGACGGACGAGGACGGGCCCGGCATGCTGGTCGGCAGCGTCTTCGTGCGCGACGGGGCATTGCACAACGGCGTGGCGCTGCTTGACGGAGGGCGGATCACCGCCACCCGCTTCAAGCACGAGCTGCCCAATTA
>JAPYSD010000307.1 GCA_029936705.1 Croceicoccus sp.
TGAGCGCCATCGGCCTGCCGATGAGCAAGGAAGAGCTCGACGCACGCAAGGCCGCGTAAGGCCCGCGAGCGAAGCTCGAGCCGGCCTCATCGGCCGCAAGAAACCCCGCCCGGCTACGCCGCGGCGGGGTTTTCTTTTGTCAAAGGCCTGCAAAAAGAAACCCGGCGCAGCGAACTGCACCGGGTGAAAAGTTTGGGAGAGGATGCCTGGAAGGCACTCTCCTTATCCATTCGCAGGTGCAATATCGCAAGTGCGAAAAGCGCTTTATCATTTCAGCATTGTGCAAGCTGAAATCGGAGGGACGGAAAAGCCGTCCGGTCGCCGCACAACCGCCACATCGAAAGGAAGCCTAATGCTCATCGACAGTCCTTCATTTCGAGATATCGCCGTGGGTGACCTTGTCGCTTGCGGTTTGAGCAAGGCAGCTGCCGAACATTGCGCAGAAACCCTCGTCAACGAGGCCTGCCGTCTCCGGCATCTGAAGTTAGAGCTGCCTGTCAGCGTTCATGTCGCTTTCGACTCAGCGGATACGCAGGAAGTCTACGTGGTGAGCAAGGGGAAGATCATCTACGCGGCCACTCCGGCCGAGCAATTTCAGCCTCTCGCTCATGCTGCGGTCCATCCAGCGCAATATGCGCTGCGCCAACAGATGGAGCAGATCTTGATCCAGATCGATCACGCTATCGCGACTTCTACCCATCATGTCGGTCCCATGCTGGATCCGAACGTCAAAACTCTTCAGCAGCGCTATCATGCTTTGCGCGACGCGAGCCTCGCTATCAATCCGGGGGTTCACGCAGCAATCGCTGACCCTGAGAACTGGAACGTCTGCACCCAGGCGTTCGCAACGCTCACCGGCCGCACGCTGACCGGGCATTTCACACACCGGCGCGCGCACGTCGAATATCTAGAAGTCATCCAAAAGGCCGCCTGACATGAAGGACAACACAACCCGATCAGTGACCAAGAAGCACGGTCTGACCATCATGACCGGTAAGCTCTTCTTCTACCGAGACGAGAGCGGCGTTCTGCGAGATTTCCCCTGCATGCTCATGTCCGAAGACTATCGCTTCGAGCAGCTCCATGCTGCCAACACACTTCTGCGCACGCCCGCTCAGCAGCTCATCTGGAAGGAAGTCCAGGATCGCGTTCCCTATGGGCCACAGGACGCAGGTGGGGGAACTGTCTTGCGGCGCAGCTTCGAGCTTGGCGAATATTTCCGCCTTTGGCTCGATCGAAACGCTCCGGGATGGGGAACCGCATCGAGCACCGCCGGGCGAACGCATCCGACCATATTCTTTCAGAAGCGCGGACACGCGCTGGCGCTTTGCACTGAAGTCGATCGCCTGCTGAAGGGCATGACCACGGGTTAGAGTTACGACCACCTCAGCGCGCGGGTGGAGGCATGGGACCGACCAACCGGGCTGATCACTGCTTTTTCATCACATAGGAGGAGCAAGGAAAATGCAGCACCTGATCGCCTCGCTGAAGCGCAAGCCGGCAAGTGACCATCCATTCGCCCCAGCCAACGACCAAGCCGCCCCAGCCAAAAGGCGCAAAGTCTCGGGATCGGCCCCAGCGAAGCGTTCTGCCGCCTCAGCCAAGGATGCAAACGCCTCAGCCAAATCCAAGCGCCGCAGAATGGCCTTCTTGCCCGACCGAGTGCAAACCAAGATCGGCCGGAACGACAAACCCTATATCAAGGCGCGCGGCGAGATCACCTATCGGCGCCGCAGCTTTACCTACACGCTGATGGTGCCGTTCTGGCGCTACCATCGCTTCGCCGAAGCACTTGAGGCCGGACACCCCATCGAGCTCGAAGGCTACCGCCGGCAGGTGACCTCCGACAAACACGGCAAGCCAATCTCGGGGGGCATTTACTTCGAAGCCGCTACGCTGCTCGGCGTCATGGACGGCACGCACCACCAACGAGGCTCGAGCGAGCCATCACGTTCCCTCACAGGCCATGAACGGCGAGGGTATTACCGGCGGCAGCACTATGGCCCTGGCAATTCCATGACCAAGATCATCTGGATCGACAGCGTAGAGGTGAATGGCGGCCTTCGCTTGGCCGCATAGGATTGCATGAAGGCGAGGGGACTTCCAGCCGCATGCCCGTCCGGCATCATCCCGCTGCCCTTCCGAGAGGAGATAAAGTTCCAACCTGATCAAGTGGATACGAGGTCGGAAAGGAAAATATCATGGCAGTCATCATCACCACCCGCGCTTCGGACAACACCGTTTCGACGAAGGCGATTTCGATGTGGAACACCACCTTCTTCTCGTTCATCAACAAGAACCGGATCGCAGACCTCGAAGAGGTAAGCCACGAGGAGCACGAACTGGAAGCTGGCGGAAGCATTTCCCAGACCGTCTATGAATGCGACTTCGCCGGCTTCCAGCAGGCCGTGAACGATAATCACGACGATGATGCTGCCATCGCCGAAATGCGCGAGCTAGTGGAACACGGCGCCGCAACCGGCGCCGCGCGCTTGATCATCACGGCCCACAACGGATGATCTACCTCGACATCGACGGCGTCCTCATTCTCGAAAACGAGGATGATGCCGCCAAGCTTAGCGAACGAGGCGAGCATGTCGCATGGATCGCAAACCAGCTTTCCATGCCGATCGTCATCTCGTCTCAGCGGCGGATCAGCTGGGACGTTCTTCAGATCATCGAGGCGGCCGGGCTTCTCCAGCACACAATCGATCATCCGGAACTGTGGCGAACGCCCCTGCGGGTCGAGAATATGGACGACGACCTCTCCATTCGCGGGCAGGAAATCGAAGCGCATCGCCGTGCGATGGGCATAGGGCCTCACCTCATCATCGATGACAGCCCTGTCCTTGCGGCTCAGACGCACCTCGCCATTGATCCAGCAATCGGCCTGGTGTCCGCCGACCGGGACAGGGCCTTGGCTTTGTTCGATAGCAGCGTCAGGACCGTCTCGTGATGTCCAGCCGCTACATCTCCCGCTGGGTCGATGAGCGCGCGGCCCGATCCTATTTGCGTCACGACGCCATGATCGGCCGTGTCCGGCACTGTCTCCCGAAGGAACTGACAGGTCTCGACAAACTCTATCGCAAGCGTGGTCTGAGTTTCGGCCTCACTCGGCGCGGCTGGTGGAATGCTCATGGCGACACGGGCGTCTGCTTCATCCTCGACCGAACGCGCATTGCCAATCCGATCATCGAAATTGCAGGGCATCCCGTCTTCGTTTTCAGTGACTTCTATGGCCTTCCGCCAACGCTTCGCTATGCAGACCAGCTGGCAGCCCTTAAAGAAGCTGCCATTTGCGAAAGTCAGGCAAATCCCGATGAGGCCTTTATCCTGGGCGACTTACGCGACCTTCATGACCACATAGTGGACATTCGGGTCGGATCGAAGATTGGGCCCCGGCTTAGAACGCAGATTTCGGAATACCGTTCGGCCTACGACCTGCCAGCGTCCTTACAAGACACGTGCGAGAGTATTGCAGCATAATGAGCGTCAGACACTCGGTATTCCATGGCCTGCGCCGCCTTGTCCCTGACTGGCTGTCTGTGGGACCTGCGCAAACGATGCCGAGCTTCAAGAAGGTCGTGCCGTCCAGCATCGTAGTCGGCGAGCTCGAACGCGTGCTCATTACGCGCCATTTGCAATGGCATCCTCACGATGCTGCCCAGATCGTTTCCGATGTCGAGACCGTCCTCGACAAGTCGCTCTTCCTGCCATTTCCCGCGATGCTGGCCGGTCAAGCTGATCACTGGGGGATCAAGGTCAATCCCATGACAGGGGTTCACGCCCTGTCCGTCTCTTTCACCACGGCCAATGGCTACGAGGTCCAGACTGGTCGGTTGATTACGACGAACCCCATACCGCAGCCCTATCGCGATGCGCTCGCTAATCCAGATCGGCGCTTTCGACTTGGCGAGACCTTCCGCAGTGAGGGCATCGATTATGACCCGATAGTCATCGGCTGCCGGGAAGCCGAGATGCCTATGCAGGGCGGGTCAAAACCTCTTACGATCTACTTCCAGCCAAATTTCATCTCATGGGTGGAGTTCCGCAGGGAAATCTTGAGAATGGGCCGGAGCCGCGTGCGCAAGAGAGCCTGAGTTCTCCCGTCGCTTCCATCGCTTGGGGACAAATTGCCCAGAGCCCTGACTGGCGAGTCTACACTTCGATACACCTGCTCGCGATAGGGCAGGGACCAATCGTGCAACACGATCAGCGCATCAACGACGACCAACAGCCGATAAGCCTCATGTGCACCAGCTGCACCAGGCCGGCTGGCAGCCTTGATCCCGGGGGGCTTCTCTTCTGTCAGGTCCTCGATCTATGTGAGATATGGATGTGCGATGATTGCCTCGATATCACCCCGTCACAATTTCCCGTGAAAGGACACGCTTAGCCGTGCTTAAATCACTATCGTTCGGTCTCACATCTGGGCTCGCGCTGCTTTCACCGGCCGCAAACGCTGAAGTTCTATCGCTTCGTTGCGAAATGGGGCCAGTTATCACTTCATCGAATGAGCCAGATGTCGACCGTCTATCAAACCTGCATTCTGAACCGCTCGGAACGTTATACTATGAGATCGACGAGGAAAACGAGACGATTTCCTCTATCTCCGACGGTAGCAAGGGCAGTTTCTGTACCAAGAATTGGACATGCTCGATGGCCTTCTCAGAAAATGTCTTTAGCGCCAAATCGACTAATCCGGAAGGGAACGGCGCTATCTCGCTGATCATTGATCGCGCTACTGGCACGGCAAAATTCGATCTTGTCGACAATGACAGCGACGGGAAATGGAACTTCACTCTGTCGACAACAGGCGAATGTACCTCGCTGGACGATCTTCCGCGAAAATTCTAATCGCTTGGCGAGTCTGCACTACAAGAGACCTGCTCGCGATAGAGCGGGGACAAATCGTGCCGCATGATCAGCGCATCAAAGACGACCAGCAGCGCTATGACGCCGACGGAAATTGGATATCGAGCCTTGCCATGAACGGGCAATGCATCCCGGCATCCGAGGCAACGCCCAGGTTCTGATTTGCGCTGACGCCGCCGCCCGCTCGGTTTAGGCC
>JAPYSD010000308.1 GCA_029936705.1 Croceicoccus sp.
CATCCTCCCCCTGATTCGCGCCCATCACGGTGAAGTGACGGGCCGAGCGAATGCCTACATGTCGGACTTGGCCTTCATCTTTTCCTGCGCCGACATCTGGCTTGCAGGCTCACCCGGCCAGTAGTCGAGCGGGACGTTGCCATAGTTCTTTCCCGCCTCGCGCGGGTTGATGCAGTTGTCCGTGCGGCCATCGGTGCAAAGCGGGTACTCGCCCTGATGCGGTGCCGGAATCTGCTGGACCATGGCGTTGTCGCGCATGGTCATGTTCGCGCCCGACTGCATCCCGCTTGTCGAAGCGGCGGTGCCAGTCGAGCCGGACATGCCGGTGGAACCTGTCGACTGCGACGCGAGCTGCGCCTCGATCGCGGTCCAGGTCTGCTGCTGCTGCATCGGGGTCATCGCCGCGATCTTCGAACGCTGGTCAACGCTCAGCATCCAGTACGCGTCCTGCTGCGTCGGCGTCAGCGTCCAGTAATAGGTCTGGTATTCGGCCGGCCAGCCCATGAATTCGGTCTGCCGTTCAGCGGGCCAGCTTTCATACTGGGACTGCTGCGTAGCGGTCATCTGGGGGGCCATGTCCTGGGCGTAAACTGCGACCGGGGCCGTACCCATCATCAGGGCTGCACCGGCAAAAAGTAACTTGCGCATGAGGTTTCTCCTCTCGTTGGAATTGCCTCGTTCCTCGCTCTGACTACGAACGCGCGGGGCAAAATGTTCCGGACACGGCGTGATATGCCCGGTGGTGCGCCTTGCGCCGCGCGCCCGCGTTCCCTAACTGTTCGCAATGTCCGACAGCGCCATCACTCCGCCCCGATCAAGCCCGACGCATGCCCGGGAGCCGTGGCTGGAAGCCCTGAACGATCCCCAGCGCGAGGCGGTGCTGACGACCGAGGGACCGGTGCTGATGCTTGCCGGGGCCGGAACCGGCAAGACGGCGGCGCTGACCGCCCGGCTGGCGCACCTGGTCGCCAGCCGCCGTGCCTGGCCCAGCGAGATCCTGTGCGTCACCTTCACCAACAAGGCCGCGCGCGAGATGCGCGAGCGAGTCGGCGGGCTGATCGGCCCTGCGGTTGAGGGGATGCCATGGCTGGGCACGTTCCACGCCATCGCGGCGCGCATGCTGCGCAAGCATGCCGAGCTGGTCGGCCTGCAGTCGAACTATACGATCATCGACACCGACGACCAGATCCGCCTGCTCAAGCAGCTTATCTCGGCCAATGACCTGGACGAGAAGCGATGGCCCGCGCGCCAGCTGGCCGGGCTGATCGACCGCTGGAAGAACCGGGGCCTGCTGCCCGGCGACCTGGATGCCGCCGAGAACGAGGCCTATGCCAATGGCCGGGGCGAACAGATGTACCGGCTGTACCAGGACCGGCTGAAGGCGCTGAACGCCTGCGATTTCGGCGACCTGCTGCTGCACATGGTCACCATTCTCAAGGCGCATGGCGACGTGCAGGCGGAATATCGCCGCCGCTTCAAATATATCATGGTGGACGAGTACCAGGATACCAACACCGTCCAGTACCTCTGGCTGCGCCTGCTGGCCGAGGTGAAGGGCGATGCCGGGCACAATATCTGCGTGGTGGGTGACGACGACCAGTCGATCTATTCCTGGCGCGGCGCCGAGGTCGCCAATATCCTGCGGTTCGAAGGTGATTTCCCCGGCGCGACGATCATCAAGCTGGAGCAGAACTATCGCTCCACGCCGCAGATCCTGGCCGCGGCGTCGACCCTGATCGGCGCCAATAGCGAGCGACTGGGCAAGACGCTCTGGACCGAGAAGCCCGAGGGCGAGAAGCTGCGCGTTATCGGCGTCTGGGACGGGCCCGAGGAAGCGCGCCGCGTAGGCGAAGAAGCGGAGGCGCTGATGCGCGGCGGGATCAGGCTGGCCGATGCCGCCATCCTTGTCCGCGCGCAGTTCCAGACGCGCGAGTTCGAGGATCGCTTCATCCAGATCGGGCTCAACTATCGCATCGTCGGCGGCTTCCGCTTTTACGAGCGGGCGGAAATTCGCGATGCCCTCGCCTATCTGCGGGTGATCGCGCAGCCTTCGGACGATCTCGCGTTCGAGCGGATGTACAACACGCCCAAGCGCGGGCTGGGCCAGAAGGCGCTGGAACGCCTGCACCGCCATGCGCGGCAATCGGATATGCCGCTGGCCGCCGCCGCGCTCGACATCTGCGATACCGACGAGATGCCTGCCCGGGCGCGCAACACGCTGCTCGACTTGATGCGCAGTTTCGCGCGCTGGCGCGAGGAAGCGAAGACATTGGCCCCCGCCGAGCTGGCGCGCATGGTGCTGGACGAGAGCGGCTATACCGAGGCGCTCCAGGCAGAGAAAAGCGCCGAGGCGGCCGGGCGGCTCGAGAACCTGTCCGAACTTGCGCGCGCAATGGAAGAGTACGAGACGCTGGGCGCGTTCCTCGAGCATGTCAGCCTGGTGATGGACAACGATTCGGCGGACGATGCCGACACCATCACCATCATGACCATGCACGCGGCCAAGGGCCTGGAATTCGATCACGTCTTCCTGCCCGGCTGGGAGGAAGGCGTGTTCCCGTCACAACGCGCCATCGACGAGGGCGGGCTCAAGTCTCTGGAGGAAGAACGCCGTCTTGCCTATGTGGCGATCACGCGGGCGCGCAAGCGCTGCACTATCCTGCATGCCGCCAATCGCCGTATCTATGGCCAGTGGACCAGCGCGATCCCTTCCCGCTTTGTCGAGGAACTGCCCGAGGACATGGTCGAGATGGAAACGACCATGACCGGCGGCGCATCGCTGTGGCGGGCAAGTTTCAGCGAGCGGGACGATCCATTCGCCCTTGTCGCGGCGGCGCAGCCTGCACGCACCATGACGCGCGGGCCGGGATTCCGCCGCGCTTCGCAAGGGCAATACGATCCCGCACCCAAGCGCATCGTCGAGGCAGGACGCAGCGCCGCGAGCTTTGCCGCGAAGCCGCGCACCGACCTTGCGATCGGCCAGCGCGTCTTTCACGACAAGTTCGGCTATGGCGAGATCATGTCGCAGGAGGGCAACAAGCTCGAGATCGAGTTCGAGCAGTCTGGCACCAAGCGCCTGCTCGACAGCTTCGTCAGGCCCGCCGACTAGCGCGGTCGCACTCCGGCCGGTCGCCCGATCAGGCGTTCAGCCTGCCGAAACGCCCAGGAATTCCGGGATCGGGCCGTTCCATTCGCCCGGCTTGCTCGGCTCATCGCGGTGATCGCGGCGGTCGCGGCGGTCGCGGCGCGGCGCAGGTTCCTTGCGCGCCTCTTCCTTCGGCTCCCGCTCGCGGCGGGGTTTCGCCTCGCGCTTCGGCTTTTCGGAACGAGGTTCGCTTCGCGGCTTGCGCTCGCGCTTTTCCTCGCGCTGCTCGGCAGCAGGTTCGCCGTCCGACAGTTCGAACACCGGGATCTCGGCGCCTGTCAGCTTCTCGACATTGGCGATCGCCTCGGCGTCCTCTGCCGTGACGAAGGTGAAGGCCCGCCCCTTGGCGCCTGCGCGGCCAGTGCGGCCGACGCGGTGGACGTAATCGTCCGGGTGCCATGGCGTGTCGTAGTTGAAGACGTGGCTCACGCCCTTCACGTCCAGACCGCGCGCGGCGACGTCGCTTGCGCACAGGATGTTGATCTTGCCTTCCTTGAAAAGCGCCAGTTCAGCCAGGCGCGAGGACTGGTCCATGTCGCCATGGATCTCGCCGGTCTTGAACCCGTTTCGCTGCAGGCTCTTGTTCAGTTCGCGGACCGTGGTCTTGCGATTGGCAAAGACGATCGCGGTGCTGACGTTGTCATCGACCAGCAGCTTGCACAGCACGTCGCGCTTGGCCCGCGCGGAGGTGCGGATCTTGAACTGCTCGATATCCTTGTTCGTGCTGGCCGCGCGGCTGACCTCGATCGTCTTGGGGTTCGACAGGAACTTGTCGGCCAGCTTCTTGATCGGCGGCGGCATGGTGGCAGAGAACAGCAACGTCTGCCGGTTGGCCGGCAGCTTGGTGCAGATATGCTCGATATCGGGGATGAAGCCCATGTCCAGCATGCGGTCCGCTTCGTCGATCACCAGCAGGTCGCAGCCGGTCAGCAGGATCTTGCCCCGCTCGAACAGGTCCATCAGCCGTCCGGGCGTCGCGATCAGCACGTCGACGCCTTCGTCCAGCGCCTTGACCTGGTCGCCCATCTGCACGCCGCCGATCAGCAGCGCCATCTTCAGATCGTGGTTCGAACCGTAATTCTCGAAATTCTCCGCCACCTGGGCGGCCAGTTCGCGCGTCGGCTCCAGGATCAGCGAACGCGGCATGCGCGCACGCCGGCGGCCATGCGCCAGGATGTCGATCATGGGCAGGACGAAGCTGGCGGTCTTGCCGGTGCCGGTCTGCGCAATCCCGATCAGGTCGCGCATCATCAGTACCGACGGAATCGCCTGCGCCTGAATGGCAGTCGGCTCATCATAACCGGCCGAAGAGACCGATTTCAGCAATTCGTCGGATAGGCCGAGATCGGCAAACTTCATTCAGTGATCCTGTAGGACGTGTTCAACGGGTATGGCGGAAATCAGGCCAGGGCCTGTCCCGCGAAAAACGGCGACACCGGATGCGCAAAAACGCGCGATCGGGGCGACCACCGGCGTACCGGCCAGCCGCCTATGCGCGCGGCAGGTGAAAAGTCAAGGGAAAGCGCGAGTCGGAACGGCGGTGCCCAGGCTAGTCCTCGCCCCTCTCTTCCGCTGGCACACGCGAAAAACTGCCCAGCGTGCAATCCGCGCCCGACCGTGCGTGAAGCCTTTCGCGCCCAGAGCATAGCAGCCCGTCGCGCGGGCGCTCGACATAGAAACCGGAATAGAACGCCTGCACCGGGCAGGACCGCTGGAAACTTGCCGAAATCACGCTGCGGTTGCGCAGGAAGATCAGCATGCGGCCGCCCTCGGCCAGCCGGACGCCCGCTACGCTGGCCAGTGGAATGCAGCCGCCCTTCACGTTGCTGGCCGTTGCCTCGGTCCGAGCCGGCTCGCTTGCCGGGGGCACCGACATTTCCGACGCGGCCCGGCGCGCGCTGAAGGGGGTGATGCGAACGATGAC
>JAPYSD010000309.1 GCA_029936705.1 Croceicoccus sp.
CTTGGTCGCGACATGGACGGTCAGCTCCATGTTGCGCCATGCCTCGTGCACGCGTTCATGATCGGGCACCGCCTGCGCTAGATTGCCGCCCAGCCCGATATAGCCCTTGTTCGATCCCTCGATCATCGCCTGCAGGAAGGTGACGGTGGTGTGCCCGTCCTCTTCCGGCGTTTCCAGGTCGAACAGCTCGCGGTACTTGTCGACGGGGGCCAGCTTGGTCTTTTCGGTGATGCCCACGGTGCGCTGGCCCTGCACGTTGGAATGGCCGCGAATGGGCGAGCAGCCCGCGCCCTTGCGCCCGATATTGCCGCGCAGCAGCAGCAGGTTCACCAGCATGCCGATGGACTGCGATCCGTGGACGTGCTGCGTCAGCCCCATGCCATAGATGCCCATGACATTGCCCGCGTTGGCGTACAGGTCGCCCGCCGCTTCCATCTCGGCCCGCGAAAGGCCGCTGGCGCGCTCGATCTCGTCCCAGCCGGTCGCCTCGACTTTGGCGATGAAGGCGTCGAAGCCGCTGGTATGCTCCGCGATGAAATCGCGGTCCAGCACACCCGGCCCGCCATGTTCCTGCCCCTCGCGGTCCAGTTCGATCACGCGCTTGCACACGCCCATCAGCGCGGCGATGTCGCCGCCCGGGCGGACCTGGCAATACATGTGGTCGATCTTCGTCGGCTTGCCGATGGTCATCTGCACCGGGTTCTGCGGATTCACGAATTCGCGCAGGCCCTTTTCCTTCAGCGGGTTGAACGCGATGATCTTGCACCCGCGCTTCACCGCGGCCTGCAGCGTGTGCAGGATGCGCGGGCTGTTGGTGCCGGGGTTCTGGCCCATGTAGAAGATGACGTCGACATGGTCGAAATCGTCCATCTGGCAGGTGCCGACCGGCGATCCGATAACCTTCTTCAGGCCGACCGACGTCGTTTCGTGGCACATGTTCGAACTGTCGGGCAGGTTGTTGTGCCCATAGGCGCGGGCGAACAGCGCGTAGAGATACGACGGCTCGAGCGCTGCCTTACCGCTGGCGTAGAAGGTCAACGACTTCGGATCCATCTTGCGCAGCTGCGTCCCGATCTCGTCGAATGCGGTGCGCCACGCCACGCGCTCATAGCGGTCGGTCGCGGGGTTGTAGCGCATCGGCTCCGTCAGGCGGCCCATCTTTTCCAGGCGGTAGTCGCCCATCTCGAGCAGCTCGGTCACCGTGTGGCGGGCGATCATCTCGGGCGTGCAGCGATCGGTGGTCAGGTCCCACAGCGTCGCCTTGGCCCCGTTCTCGCAGAATTCGAAGGCGTGCGGATCCTCGGGCTTGGTCCATGCGCAGGACGAGCACATGTAGCCGCCGGGCTTGTTCTGATCCTTAAGCGTAAGCAGCGCGCCGGGCGCGGCACGGGCGCTCAGCTCGGTCTTGGTCATGCCACGGACCGAACCCCATCCGCCGGTGGCGTGTTCATATTCCTTCGGCTGGGGGAGATCATCGGCCATGGGGGGCGTCCTTTCGTTGCATATGCTTGTGCCCTAACGCGGGTATTCCGGCGGGGGTCCCGCCGCAGCGGTGCCCCGCTTCGGGAAATCGATCAACCATCCAGCACGCCGTGCGGATCGTTCATGATCAGCGCGCCATCATCGCGCGCCAGGGAGACGAGCGTAAGCCCGCCCTCGCGTGCGCGGCGGACGGCCAGGTCGCTGGCGGCGGAGATGGTGACCAGCGCGGGAATGGCAGCCCGCACCGTCTTTTCGACCAGCTCGTACGAGCATCGCGCCGAAAGCAGCACGAACCCGGTATCGGGGCGCGTTCCCTGCCGCTTCAGATGCCCGACCAGCTTGTCGAGCGCGTTGTGCCGGCCAACGTCCTCGCGCGCGGCCAGAATGCGGCCTGCCGGATCGCAGAAGGCGGCGGCATGCATCGCGCCGGTCGCGCGGCCCATCGGCTGGTGGTCGCGAAAACTCGCCAGCGCGGCGGCGATCGCCCTGGCCTCCAGCCTTGGCCGCGTTTCCAGCCGGGGGAGGGGGCGCAGCACCTCCTCGATGCTCTCCAGCCCGCACAGGCCGCAGCTGCCTTCGACCAGACGCAGACGCAGCCGTTCGCGCAGCGGTTCGGCGCGGTCTTCGGGCAGGGTGATGCGCAGGATGGTGCCATTGTCGGTGGGTGCGACCTGAATGTCGCCGATTTCCCCGGCGTTGTCCGCCAGCCCTTCGGACAGGGTGAAACCGACCGCGAAATCAGTCAGGTTTTCAGGCGTCCCCAGCATCACCGCATAGCCCAGGCCATTGTATTCAAAGGCGATGGGCTGTTCCTGCGCCAGCGCCGCCGGGGCATCGCGCTGCGGACGGCCGCGAAAGGCGATGCGGCGCACGGGCAGCTGTTCGGCTAGGATCATGCGTTTCACGCTAGCAGGGCGGCGGGCAAGAGCAAGGCGTGCAAATCGCGCGCTGCGGCCCGAGGCCAGTGGATATCAGGTGAGGCGATCGGACATCTTGCGCACGCCGAACGCCACGATGGCCAGCAGCACCCCGCGGAAGATGAACGCCAGCCCGACGAACCAGGCCAGCGCCAGGATCTGCGATCCGATCGGCATCAGGAAGGCGAGGTAGATACCCAGCAAGAGGTCGACCGCGCCCACGACCAGCAGCATCGTGCGATGCTCGCTGGCCTTGAAGCCGTGGTAGAGTTCGAACACCCCGTTCACGATGAAGAAGATGCCCGCCGCCCAGACGAGGCTGGCCGCACTGAGCACCGGCATGGCCAGAAACACCAACGCGCCGATCAGCGCGAGCAGGCCGAACAGGAAATCGACCACCTTGGTCTGCCAGCCGAAATCGCGGAACCCCGCGATGAAGGACACGACGCCCGCAATCAGCAGGACGACGCCTAGCAGCACGCCGATGGCGAAATTGGTCGGCACGGGATTGAACATCGCCACCGCGCCAATGACGATCAGCAGGATGCCATAGGCAAGGATCCAGCCCCACGACCGGCGGATCGCGCGCGGTGCTGCCGCGCCCAGCGATCGGTCGATCAAGGTTTCGTCTGCATGCGGTTGGCGGGTATCGTTCATGGCACAAGTCTCCGATCCATCGGCGCGGGTCCCGATTCCCAAGCGAACGGCACGGCGCTCGGTTCCATGGCGGAGGCCATGCGCGGATATTTTCGCGAATGGCCTATCCTTGCCCGTTCATATCGGCGTGCCGCCATCGCGGTTCTTGCTGGTGGCGGCGCGGGTCACTAGGGTCCGGGCAGCCATGACCATCTTCTCCTGCATCGCCTTGTCGTGTCATGTGAAGGGCCGTGCCGCGTGCCGCGACGGGATGTGGCGGTGAAGGCCTTCGCGTCGTGGCTGCTGCGCCATCTTGTCCTGTTCGTGCTTCTGGCGGCGGCGATCGCGGTGTTCCAGTCGGGCATACTATCGCGCTTGTGTGAAGATTGCGGGGTCGGAGACTGGGCCAGTGCCGCGCAGGTGCAGGAGCAGTTGTCCTCTGCGTCGGAGACCGCGCGGGCCGAGCTGGGCGCCAATCTCTCCGAATTCGAGGACTGGGGCGATGCGCGGCGGCGCGAGGAGATTGCACGGCGACGCGCAAGGCTGGCCGAACTGCGTGCCGCGCTGGCGGACCGAGGCGGGCTGTTCGACCGCTATCGTCCCGGCAAGATCGTCGATCGGTATCGCATGGAACTGGAACAGGCAGTGATCGAGCGCGAGATCGCGGTGCTGGAAGCACGGATCGACCTGGCTTCGCTGGAGCAGGCAAGCGCGATCATGGTGCCGACGCCTCAGGCCATCGCGGCCGCCCGCGGACGATGCGAGCAAGCGAATGACGCGGTGCGCGCCTTCAACGCACAGGTTCGGGCCGAGAAATGGGTGCGCAACCGCATTTCGGGCGAGGCCGACCGGCTGACCCGCGAGGCGCGCACGCGCTGCGACCGCGTCAGGGAACTGGCCGACCGGCGCGCAAGCGGACTGCGGCAGGCCAGCGAACGCGCCGCACAGATCCGGCAGGCGAGGCAGGCGCTGGACGAGGAAAGCCGCGCCGCGCGGCAGGCGCTGGCCACTGTCGACACGCCAGAAGCGCGCAACATGCTGGCCGACATCGCGGTCAAGGCGGCGCTGGCGCTGCTGGCGATCGTCGCCACGCCGTACCTGATCCGCTGCTTCCTCTATTACGTGCTGGCCCCGTTCGCCGAGCGGCGCGGCGCGATCCACATCCCGTTGCTGGCGGGCACGGCGGGCCGCATCCCGCTGCCCGGGCCGTCAAAGGTGTCGCTATCGGTCCGGCTCGATCAAGGCGAGGAACTCCTGGTGCGGCAGGGCTATCTGCAGACATCCTCGGCGGGGGGCAGCAAGGCGACGCGCTGGCTGCTGGACCCGCGGCATTTCCTGTCCAGCATCGCGTCGGGACTGGTATTCCTGACGCGCATTCGCGGCGCGGGAGAGGCGACTACCATCTCGGCCACGCGCGACGGTTTCGCCGAACTGACCGAGATCGTGCTGCCAGCGGGCGGGGCATGCATCCTGCATCCGCGCGCATTGGTCGCGGTGGTGCAGCCGCAGGGACGCCCGATCCCGATCCGCAGCCACTGGCGGCTGTTCTCGCTCAACGCATGGCTGACGCTGCAATTGCGCTTCTTCTCGTTCCACGGGCCAGGACGGCTGATCGTCAAGGGCGGGCGCGGCGTGCGGGTCGAACGCGCCGAACAGGGCCGCGTCTTCGCGCAGGATCAGTTGGTCGGCTTCAGCGCGGACCTGGCCTATTCGGTCACGCGGACGGAAACCTTCGCGCCCTATTTCTTCGGCCAGGAACCGCTGCTGAAGGACAAGGTGGAGGCGGGCAGCGGCATATTGGTGATCGAGGAAGCGCCGCTGTCGATGCGCGCGGGCAAGGTGCGCCACGGTCTGGAAGGGCTGGTGGACGCGGGGCTGAAGGTCTTCGGTCTCTGACGGGCTGCAACGGAGCATCTTGCCAAATATTGCCAAAGGGGCGATATTGGCGCGATGGGCACGATGAACATTTCCCTTCCCGACCAGCTGCGCGACTGGATCGATGGCCAGGTCGCCTCGCGTGGGTACGGCAATACC
>JAPYSD010000310.1:0-851 GCA_029936705.1 Croceicoccus sp.
GGAACTGGTTCACCGCCGCGTCGAACCCGACCTGTTCGATCAGGGCCGTCAGGGAGAACAGGTTCACGTCCGAAAGGTCGAGGTTGTTCGTCTGCAGATATTCCAGCGCGTCACCCGACCGCGTACCCGGAGCGCCCGAGCTCGGGTCGCGCAGGTCGAATAGGCTCTGCGTGGTCTGACCCGTGCCGACGAAGTTGCGCACGCGCTTGTCGAAGAAACCGACCGACAGATAGCTCGACGGTGCGAAGTACCATTCGAGGCTGACGTCGAAGTTGTCGGATTCCAGCGGGACCAGCTGCGGGTTGCCCCGGTTGCCGCCGGGAACGCCGCCAAGCGCGGTCGGACGGTTGGGCGCGCCGGGGTTGGAGGACGCGAACAGCGAACCGAAGTCGGGACGCGAAATCGTCCGGCTGAGCGAGACCCTGCCCTTGAGGTTGTCGGTCACGTCCACCGACACGTCGAGCGACGGCAGGATGTGGTCATAGCTGTTGTCGCCCTCGACCGGCTGTTCGCCCGACGAGAGGACGGTCAGGAAGTCGTTGTCCGCCGTCCAGTCGATGCGTGCCGGAATACCCTGCAGGGTGACCGAACGCGACTTCGTGTTCTCGTAACGGACACCGGCCAGGATGTTGACCGGGCGGTCGAGCAGCTCGGCGTTCAGATCGACCTGAGCATACAGCGCCCAGATCTTCTCCTTGACCGTGTTGTTCGAGGTTCCGTTGACGATGGGCGAGGTCACGAAGGCATTGAACAGTTCCGTGGCGTCGCCGCGGAACGCGGTCGCCAGCGGATCGCCTTCCGAGATGCCGGTGTCGTAATCCTTGAACTGGCAGACACGAATACCACTGATC
>JAPYSD010000310.1:861-5054 GCA_029936705.1 Croceicoccus sp.
TGCAGAAGGTCTGCACCAGGTCGCCGGCCATCGCCTCGATGTCGCCGATGTTGCCGACGCCCCAGTCGCCCAGCGTGTTCTGGGTGCTGGTCGTCCGGCTGTTCATGTCGGCTTCGCGATACGAGCCGCCGAACATCACGCGGTCGTCGTCACCCATGTCCCAGATATTGTCGAGGCGAACCTCCTTGATATCCTGCTCCTGGAACGCGGTCTGGCTGCGCGCGATCTGCGAACCCAGGTCGCCGAGGTCGAGCACGCCGTTGTTGTTGCCGTTGGAGTCGTCGAAGGTGATGAACTGCTGCGGGAAGCCGTCCTCGATGTTCAGACCCTGGTCCACGATCGACTTCTGCGCCATCGAGAACAGCGTCGAGGTGTGGCCGAGCGGGTTGTTCGGCTGCGCCTCGGCCTTGGAGTAATGGCCGTCTAGAATGGTGGTCAGCCTGTCGGTGACTTCATATTCCAGGTTCAGGCCGTACGACCACAGCTCGTCCTTGGTGGCGCGATACTGCTGCTCGAAGCCGCCGTCCTTCGGCGCGGTGATGACGTCGTCGATATAGACCGAGGTCGCGACCTTGTAGTTACCGTCGAACGAGATCTCGTCGAAGGGACGGTTGTACCAGGTGGTCTGGTCGGCGCGCTTTTCGTCCGCCGCATTGCGGTAATAGGTGACGTCCGCGGTTGCGATGAACCGGTCGGTAGGCGCGAACTGGGCGGTCAGCTGCCCGTTGATACGCTCGCGCTTGAATTCCGAGTAGTTATAGCGCGTGTCGTTCGGGATGCCGATCAGCGTATCGCCCGAAGCGGGCGCGTTGTTGATGACGGTGCCGCCGTCCGCACGGCGGAAGGTCGTGCCGCTGAGGAACTGCGAATAGGGCAGGATATTCCAGTCGTTGGACGACACCGCGATCGCGGAGTTGTGGCGCAGCTGGTAGCTGCCGAACAGTCCGACACCGAAGGTACCGGCATCGTTCGACCAGTTCACGATGCCCGAAACTTCCGGCGTCACGCGCGAGTAGTCATAGGTATCGGCCGCGTCATACACTGCCTTCGCGCCGATCGAGCCGCTCAGGCCCGAAGCACCGTCGAGCGGGCGGCGCGTCACGATGTTGATGGCAGCACCGATGCCGCCGCCGGGGATCGAGGCGCGGCCGGTCTTGTAGACTTCCAGCCTGCTGACGCCTTCACTGGCGAGGTTGGCGAAGTCGAACGAGCGGGTCGTGCCCGAGACGAAGTCACCGTTCTGGTCCTGACCGACCGAGGCGATGCTGGCCGTCGGCAGCGTGCGACCGTTCAGGGTGACCAGGTTGAAGCCGGGGCCGAAACCGCGGACCGTAACGCGCGAACCTTCGCCATTGACGCGGTCGATCGACACACCGGTGATACGCTGCAGCGATTCTGCAAGGTTGGTATCGGGAAACTTGCCGATTTCCTCGGCCGAGATGCCGTCGACGACACCCGCGTTGTTGCGCTTGAGGTTGATCGAGCGATCGAGCGAAGCGCGGATACCCGTGACAATGATCGTATCGTCAGCCGGCGCGTCCACATCATTGGGCAGAGCCTGTTCGTCCTGAACAGTGGTCTGGTCCTGAGCGTGCGCGATGGTAGCGCTACCAAAAACAGTTGAAAAAACAAGCCACGACGCTGACCGAGCAAGCGTCGACCGGAGCTTAGTCGCCTTCATTATCCCTCTCCTGAACGTCGATCTGATCGACCGATTCTGAACGCCACCTACGGCATCGAGGCCTGCATATTGCGGAATTTGAGGGATTGTCAACGCGCCCACGGGATAAATTCAAAACTGAAGCGCCCTGCGGCAAATATGAGACACCGCCAATCAGGGGCCGCCCCAAAATCAGAATGATGATTAAAATCCTGCGTGGTAACGCTCCCAAATATTGCAATATGAGCGAGAACGCCGGTTCGAGAAATTGCGCATGTATAGAAGGGCTTGGGCAGTTTCCTGCCCGCTTGGCTTCAAGCGTTCGCTGCGCCGCAATATCGGTTGCACGCGTGGCGGCGCCGACACCCGGGACCTTAAATTCAGTTCGCTGAGGTTCCGGCTGCGCCTGGCGGATTGATGCCTTTTTCCCGAAACATTCTCAATGTTCGTAATGTAATGTCGGTCTCGAACGCCTTCTCGTGCTTGGTGTCGAGCACATAGGCTTTCAGCCTCAGTCGCACCGCGACGAAGTTCTGCATCGGCACCTGGGTCACCAGCACAACGATCGGCTTGGGCAGATAGATATAGCGGCTCGACAGCGCCGCCTCGGTCAGGATCTCGCGCGCGAGGTCGAAGTCTTCCGCGCCGCCGATCAGGATGTCGACCACCACCTGCATGTCCAGCGCGCCGTAATTGCCGGACGACGTGATATCACTGAGGAACTTGTTGTTCGGGATCGTGATCGTGTTGTCATCCAGCGTCTGCAGCCGGACCGAGCGCAGGCCGATCGCCGTGACATCGCCGTAGAAACCGCCGAAGCTGACCCTGTCGCCGACCTGGAACGGGCGGTCGACGATGATCATGATGCCCGCGACGAAGGATGCGACCAGGTCCTTGAGAGCGAAGCCCACGGCCACCGCCGCGGTACCGCCGATCAGCGCCAGCAGCGTGCTGTCGACCTTGAACGACAGGGCGATCACGATGACGCCGGTCGCGATGAAGATGAAGAATTTCGCGAAGGTCGCGACCTTGTGCATCGTCAGCCTGCGCGCCGCGAATTGCGAGCTGAAGCGATTGACGAAGCCTGACAGCAGCTTGAGCAGGAACCACGCCCCCGCCAGCACGAAAAGCGAGGTGACGACCCCGCTCCATCGGATGAAATCGCCCAGCTGCGCCATGTCGATGTCGGCTTCCTGCGCCATCGCCGGGGTCGCTGTCGCCAGCATAGCAAGGAGCATCAGTCCGGTCCTGCGCATATCCGATAGCCTCATGGCAATGCTCCCGCGATGAGGTTCTGGGCCAGCAGCAGCCGCTTCACTTCCTGGAACCAGTACAGGGTGATCCGGTAGGCACCGCCCTGCCGCTCGATAACGCCAAGCAGCTCGCAGCTGCGCAAGGTTTCGCCCACGCGCGCGGGCAACAGGTCGGTGGCCAGCGCGATCTGGTGCGGGGTCGCGATGTCCATCTGCAATATGGTGCGCAGCACGAACAGGGTGGCGGGCGGCATCGCTGCCAGCCTTACTACATCGGGCGCCTTGAAAGTGCGCACGCAGACCCGGCCCGTGGTCTTCTCGCGAAACAGGCTGCGGCGCCAGCGCTCCAGCGCGACCGCGGGATTGCCGACCGTCTCTTCGGTCAGCGCGGCATAGAACGCGCGGCGGGCGCGCTCCTCGGGCGCGATCTCCTCTTCGAACAGCATCGTGCCGGTGTCGTCACCCGCATATTCGAAATCCGGATCGATCCCGGCAGCCTGGCTTCGCCGCTCGATCAGTTCGCGGATCCGCGGCGCCGTCCAGGGGTGCAGGTGGATCTCCTCATCGAACAGGGGCCGATCGCCGCGTGCACGTTCAAGAAAAGGCCATGCCGCGCCGCCCATGGCGAAGATCCAGCTTGTCGGGCCGGGCGTATGCCGCGCGAGGTCAAGAATGGCGTCGAGCCGGGTCAGCCCGCCGATGGCCGGGACAATGATGCGCTGCAGATCGTCGACGGCCACGCAATGCGGATCGTTCCTCAATGCCTCCGCGATGGCCCCCGCCTCCGGCTCACAGTTCAGTGCCTGCCCGATCTTCTCGGCGACGCTCTCGTCACCTGCCCCGGCCTCGACATAGAGCGCGGGCAGCGCCGAGGCCTTTTGCAACCGCTCGACGATCGTGGTCTTGCCGTGCCCCCTGTCTCCCACGACCACCAACACATGGCCCGGCAGCGGCGTCGCGGGCTGCACCTTGTTGCCAAGCGGCAGCCCGTCGGACACCGGCTTGCCATGCGGAGCCAGCAGGCCAAGCTCTTCGCGGGACAAGGCGCTATAGCGTCCGCTCTCCTCGTCGGCCGTGGCCTGCTCGCTCGCCTTCTTGCGGGCACGCTGGCCCAGGATCTCGCGGATCAGGGAAAGCTGGCGAATGCGCCGCGCGGCAATCACCCTTCCGCCCTGCACCATCAGCACGAAGCCCGCGACGATGCGCCCCAGCGCCCCGCTTATACCGTCCGGATTGCGTGATACCCAGCCCAGCACCTTGTTCTTGGGCGCGCCCAGCCG
>JAPYSD010000792.1 GCA_029936705.1 Croceicoccus sp.
GATCAGATCCTCTTCAACTCCTCTAGCGCCTCGCGCAGGCGGAAATCCTGCGGTCCGGCGCCGTTCGGGATGAGCTGGCGGTCGCGGTCGGCGTCCAGCAGCGGCATGGGAGACAGATTCGCTTCTCCGGGCCGGTGCGCCGGTGCCTGCGGGCGGGCCTTGTGCGTTTTGCCAAGGCCGATCGCCATCAGCGAGCCATAGCCCGCCCCGTCGTCGTCGGCGTCCTCTTCCTCGTCCGCTTCGCCCGCGAACCAGTCGCTATCCATCCC
The DNA here is from genome assembly GCA_029936705.1 of Croceicoccus sp. GTDB lineage: Bacteria > Pseudomonadota > Alphaproteobacteria > Sphingomonadales > Sphingomonadaceae > Croceicoccus. The sequence goes on from JAPYSD010000792.1 coordinate 270, forward strand.
GCCGGTCAGGCCGGGTGCAAAGCGCGGGGCGCTATAGCCGTCATGTCCGGTATCGCGCTGGATCGAATAGATGCGCGCTGGCTCGGCTTCATCCTGCTCCGGCTCAAATGCGGCAGGCTCTTTCACCATGGGCGGCTCGGCGAAATCGGCAGCGTCCGGGAAATCCGGCTCGTGCGGCTGCGCGAAGACCGGCGGCGCGCTTTCGGCGGTCGGCCGCGGATCGGCCTGAACCGGCTCACGCGATTCTTCCTGCTCGTGGAACGGCTGCGCATGTGCCTCTGCGGCATCAGCCCCCCATTCGTCCTCCACCGCACGTTCTTCAGACATGGCGCTGCCCGTGGCAGCATTGCGGTCGCTGCGCGCAAGGTCGAATCGCGCGAGGTCGTCGCCGTCATCGTCGTCGTCGAAATTCACCGGGGATTCGATGTCTGCGTAGAACCCGGTGTTGGGAATACGCTCGAAGGTGATCTCGTCATCCTTGGGCGCAGGCGGAATATGGCTGAGGTCGTGCTTGGGCAATTGCTGGCCCGCAGGCGGGGCCGACAAGCGGTCGAGCGGCGACCCCGTCTTCTTCGCCGTGCTGCCCTGCCCCTCGGCCAGGTGACGGCGCAGGCGCGGGACCGAGGCGGCCGCGTCCTCGCGCGTACCGACCGCTTCGGCGCTACCTTGCGGCAGCGCGCCCGCGATGGCCGAGCCGAACAGCAATCCGAAGACCAGCCCCAGCGCGGCCAGTACAAGGCCCGCGGTCGCCGGCGCGACCGCATCCGCGCCCAGACAGAGCGACTTGACCGCATCGATACCGTCACG
>JAPYSD010000311.1 GCA_029936705.1 Croceicoccus sp.
CGCGCCCAGTGCCGCGACGATCATCGCGCGCAGCCCCGCGCTGCGGCCCCGGTTCCACAGCAGCAGCGGCGCCGCCAGGCACGCCGCCGCGCCCAGCGCTGCCGTCACCCCCGCTACCGCGGGCCAGCCCGGCATCGAGAGTCCCAGGCCCGGCCCCATCATGCGGCGCGGTTCGCGAGTCGAATAAAGAGAGAAGTTTCCTGCTGCACGGCCATGGCGGCAGCCTAGCTGCGCCGTGGTAAACGGCGCGTATATGGCGGGCAGCAAAAAGGGCGGGAAAGGCCGCTCGCCCTTCCCGCCCGCATGGCGTCACTGTCAGCCCATCGGCCGGATCAGTTGGCGATCTTGTCCGCGGCCTGGTCGGCGGCGTTGCCGACGCTTTCGGCGGCATTGCCAACGCTGTCCGCGGCGCCCGCGATGGCGTTGTCCTTGGCGATCTCGGCGTCCTGGCCCTGCATCAGGACAAAGGCACCGATCAGCACCGCGACCACCACCAGCACGAGAAGGACCGAGGTCATCCCTCCGCCAGAGCGCGCGGGTTCGGCGTCGCGGATCGCTTCGGTCCGGACATGGGTGTTGCCTTCGGGCGTATCGACACGCGTAATTCGTTCTTCGGACATGATATTATCCCCTGATAATGTGCCGGGGAAAACGATCGTACCGAGAATATTGTTCCACGCGGCGTTTCACGCGGGCTGCCGGGCATGTCGGCGGGCGTCCTGACAGCGAGCGCCATCACGGCGTTCGAAAAGCGAAACGGCGGGGAAGTGCCCCGCCGTTCTCGTCAATTCTTCATCAGCGAATCGATGGTACGTCGAAATCCCCTGGACCCGCCGTCGGCCGGATGCTTCAGGGCGTCCAGCCATTCGGCGATGTCGCCGATATTGTCATTGTCGTTGAGCGCGTCGTGGTCGTGAACCTGCGCGAAAATCTGTTTCATGCTCGCCCTCATCTGCAATCGAGCCAATGGACGGAAACTTGCATATCTGACAGCGTTGTCAACTAGACAGGCCTGCTGTCATGAAAAAGAAACTAATGAACATTTGTATGCACCAAACAGGCAGAATATTGCCCATCAATCCGCCGGGATCTGTTCGTGATACCCGGTGACGCAACCCACCCGGACGGCGCCGGTTCCGCAATTGCGAAATTGACCGCCGATGATCGCCGGGAATGGCTTGCCGCGCTCGCGATTCTCGGCCCGGTGGCCGTGCCGGAAGGGGCGGTCTGGATAAGCGCTTCATACGCGGATTTCAGTTCCGCCATGGCCGAGGCGCGGGCGGCGGGCGAGCGCGTGATCGTGCTGGTAGGCCGCGCGCAGGCCGCGCTGCGAAAAGAGGCGCTGGACGGCGGTGCATATGACTTCCTGACGACCGGCCCGATCGATCCCGCCGAACTCTCCGCCCGGTTGCAGTTGCTGCAGACGGGTGCCTCGCTGCCGGGCGACATCGCGATGGACGGGCGGACCCTGCGGATCGACGGCAACGAACACGAATTGTCGCAGCGCGAGGCCGGGATCATCGCCATGCTGATTGGTGCGAAGGGCCGGGTCGTCACGCATGAGCGCCTGCTGTCGCTGTGGGGCCGCAATGCCAGCGAGCCGCAATATCTGCGCGTGGCGGTCCGCCATCCGCGCCGCCGGATCGAGCCGGAGCCGGACCTGCCCCGCTATCTGCTGAGCGAGGCGGCCATCGGCTATCGCCTGGCGCCGGGCATCGCGCCGATCACGGTGTGACCGGCCCCGCCCCTACATGTAGAACATCACCAGCAGGACCGAGAGCGTCACCGCCATCAGCACCACCAGCGGGACGCCGGTGCGCAGGTAGTCGCGGAAATTATACCCGCCCTCGTCCATGATCAGCATGTTGGTCTGATAGGCGATGGGCGTCGCGTAGCAGAGGTTACAACCGAACAGCACGGCCAGGATCAACGGTTCGGCGGGCAGGTTCAGCGTCTGCGCGATGTTGAAGGCGATGGGCGTGCCGACCGTGGCTGCCGCCGCGTTCGATGCGAAATTGGTCAGCAGCGTCACGAACAGCATGATCGCCGCCAGCACTGCCGCAGGCGGCAGGAATTGCAGCCCGGCCGACATGATCAGGCCAAGCCATTCCGCCGCGCCGCTTTCCAGGATCAGCCGCCCGATGGCGATGCTGGCCGCGACCAGCACGATGACATTGGCGGACAGGGCGCGGCCCACGCGGTCGAACTTGACGCAGCCGGTCACGAACATCGCGATCGCGCCGCCCAGCGCGGCGATGGCGATGGGCCACAAGCCGAAGCTGGCAGTGGCGACCGAGCCGATCATGATTGCGCCCGCCAGCACCGCCTTGGACCGGCGGGGCACTTCCTTGGCGCCTTCGAGCAGGAGCAGGCGGTCGGTCTCGGCGAATTCCTCGATCTCGGAAATCGGGCCCATGACCAGCAGCACGTCGCCCGCCTTGAGCTGAAGTTCGGAATATTCGTGGCGGCCGCGGTCAGGGCCGCGTTCCTGCTGGTGGATGCCCAGCACCGCGACGCCGAACTGCCCCGCCACGCCTGACGAGGGGATGGTGAGGCCGACAAGCCGCGATCCGGGCGTGATCGCCATCTCGACCACCACGACATCGGCCTGCTGCGATTCGGCGGCGGCGTTCAGCCGCTCGATCACCCAGGCGGGGGCGACGCGGGCCTTGAACGTGCGCATCGCTTCGTCCAGCGCGCGGTGCGATCCGCTGACGGGCAGGCGCGAATTGGCGGTGATCTGGCGGTCGAGCGGCCCCTCGAACTGGAAATTGTCGGGCAGCTGGTCTTCCAGGTCGCGCGGGGTCAGGCCGATCAGGTCGGAATTGTCGTCGACCCGCAGCGTGGCGGCAAAGGCGCGGTGCTGGCGCAGGTTCGCGGTGCCGTGGTCGGGCAGCAGGCGCGGCATCACCAGCCACAGATAGGGCAGCGCGACCAGCGCGGCGATGGCGACGATGGGCGTGAAATCGAACACGCGCATGTGCTCCATGCCCAGGTCCTCGGCGATGGAGACGACCAGCAGGTTGGTCGAGGTGCCGATGGTCGTCGCCATGCCGCCGATCAGCACGGCGGCGTTCAGCGGGATCAGCGTTTTCGACGCCGCCATCGCGCCGCGTTCGGCCAGCGCCACGAAGATCGGCAGCAGCAGCACCAGTACCGGCGTGTCGTTCACCATCATCGACAGCAGCATCGCCATCAGCAGCGAGACCAGCATGCCGAGCTGCGTGTTGATCTTCCAAACGCTGTCGAGGAATCGCGTCGCCGGTTCCAGCGCGCCGGTCACCACCAGCCCGCGCCCCATGATCATCAGCGCGCAGATCGTGATCAGCGCCGGGTGGCCAAAGCCCGAGAATGCCAGCATCAGCCCGTCGGTCGGGTGCAGCGGGTCCAGCGGAAAGAAGAACAGGCCAAGCGCGATGAGCGCGATGGTCGCGAGGCTGACGATCTCGGTCGCGATGCGGCCGCGGGCGAAGGCGATGAACATGCCCACGGTCAGCAGCATGGCGCCCAGCGCGTGATATGTGGGAAAACCGGGCATCAACCTGCCAGATAACAGCGCTTTGGTTGGCGCGCCAGCAAGATTGCTGGCGGATTAACGCAAAGATGCAAGGAAATGGTGCCCCTGGCCCGACTCGAACGGGCACGTCCGAAGACAAACGATTTTGAGTCGTTCGCGTCTACCATTCCGCCACAGGGGCACGTTTCACGAAGGCCGCGAAGCGCAGGTGGAGCAGGCCCTTTAGGCGCAGTTCAGCGCATCAGCAAGAGGGCCTGCTTCAACCGCGGCGATAGTGTCAGTCGCCCTTGAGCGCGCCGACCAGCAGCTTGTGCAGCCGCGAATGTAGCGTGTCGTTGCCCGCCAGGATGGTCTGGTCGCACACCGGCAGCGACCGGCCGCGCCAGTCGGAGACGAAGCCGCCCGCCTCGCGCACCAGCAGGCAGCCCGCGGCGCTGTCCCATGGCTTGAGGCCCGCTTCCCAGAACCCTTCGTACCGGCCGGCGGCGACCCAGGCGAGGTCGAGCGCGGCGCTGCCGAAGCGGCGGATGCCCGCGACGCGCGGGCCGATGGCGCCCGCGATCTTCTGCCATTCGGGGAAATTGCCGTGGCCGCCGAACGGGATGCCCGTGGCGATCAGCGATTCGGACAGGTCGCGCCGGGCCGAGACGCGCAGGCGCGCGTCGTGCAGCCATGCCCCGCGGCTCTTTTCCGCCCAGAAGCTTTCGTCGGTGATCGGCTGATAGACGAGCCCCGCGGTCACCTCCCCCCAGCCCGATCCGTCGAGCTTGGGTTCCTGCACCGCGATCGAGATCGCGAAATGCGGCATGCCGTGGAGGAAGTTGGTCGTGCCGTCGAGCGGGTCGATGATGAAGCGCGGCTTGGTCTCGTCGCCCTTGATCTCGCCCGCTTCCTCGAGGAGGAAACCCCAGTCGGGGCGCGCGGCGCGCAGTTCGTCCCACAGGATACGCTCTGCCGCTTCGTCCGCCTTGGACACGAAATCGGCAGGGCCCTTGCGGCTGACCTGCAGGTGCTCGACCTCGCCAAAGTCGCGGCGCAGGCGCGAACCCGCCTTGCGGGCAGCGCGCTCGAGCACGCGAATGATACCGGAAACTGCCATATCAAATACTCTAGTTCGTAAGGTCTAAGGTGCCGGATTTGGGCCTAGGCCGGAGCGAAAATGGCGTCCGCCGAGAACCGGCGCGCAGCGTATTGCAAATACGTGAGCACCGGAAGCGCAAGACGGATGCCGTTTGCAGCCCGGCATAGGCTCAAATACGGTGCCTTAGCCGGCCTTGCCGACGTAGGTCCGCTCATACACATCGACGACGATGCGCGTGCCGCTCTCGATATGCGGGGGGACCATCACGCGCACGCCGTTTTCGAGCACGGCGGGCTTGTAGCTGGAGGACGCGGTCTGGCCCTTCACCACGGCGTCGGCCTCGACGATGGTCGCCTCGATCTGCTCGGGAAGCTGGACCGAGATGGGCTTCTCCTCCCACAGCTCCAGCGTGACCTGCATGCCGT
>JAPYSD010000312.1 GCA_029936705.1 Croceicoccus sp.
CAAGGGGCCGCAGTTCCGCGAGCTTCACCTGATGTTCGACGACCAAGCGCAGGAACTGTTCGCCAATGTCGACATCATCGCCGAACGCGTACGCAAGATCGACGGCAACACGCTGACGTCGATCGGATCGATCATGGAAAAGACCAAGGTCGAGGACCAGCATTCCGCCGACCTGGAAGCGATGGACATGGTCGGGCAGCTGCGCGGCGACAACGCGCAGATGGTCAAGACTTTGAAGGAGCTGAAGGACCTGGCCGAGAAGGCAGGCGACAATGCGACCGACGGGCTGATCGACGAATGGACCGACCAGGCCGAGGAACGCACCTGGTTCCTGTCCTCGACCCTGGGCTGACCGGTTAACGGGGGCTGGCGTCAGAGCGTACCGCTCGCCGTCAGCCCCACGCCGTTGCGGCGCTGCTGGAATCCCATGTCAATCAGCGGCGCCGCCATTTCGGGCGGCAATCCCACCAGCGACATGGCCGCGGTCCATTGCCCGTCGGGCGCTATGCGGAAATCGACCCGCTCCGCGCCCGAGGGTCCGGTCATCGGCACGACCAGCGCGCCATCCTCGCACCGCGCCTCGCCTGCGAGCACCGTTTCGGCATTCATCATGGCGCCCATTGCCGGGACCACCAGCCCCAGCGTGCCGGAAGCCGAGATACAGGCCCCACCCTCGATCTGCGCCGAAAAGCCGTTCATCGTCAGCGTGCGGACCGGCAGCGGTGCCATGATGCCGCCGAGCGGAACCTCTCCGCTGGCATCCATGACCGACATGCTACCGCCGCTACCCCGCACGCGGGCGCTGAACGGGCGTGCGCCGGGATAATCGGGCCGCTCCAGCGCGAATTGCGCCCGGCCGATCAGCAGCGGCAGCGGCATGAGGTCGACTTCCATCAGGCCCAGCGGCAATTGCCCCAGCTGCAATTCACCGACCATTCCGTCCCATGCAATGCCCTCTACCGCCTGCGCCTTGAGCGTACGGCCCGCCGGGTCGGCCCAGCCGAGCACCAGCCGCAGCGGCAGCATGATCACCAGCGCCGCGATCGCCGCCAGCAGCAGGACCAGGCTGGCCATGCGGGTGAGCCGGTTGTCGCGAATGAAGATCCAGCGCCCGATCATGGCACCCCCCGCCTGAGCGATGCGCTGAGCGAGACCGAGCCATCGGCGGCAGGCGTGATCGTCACCTGTTCCGCCGCGATACCCTCTGCCGCCAGCGCGTCGAGCAGCGCCAGCGCCGCGCCTGGCGCGGCCGTGGCGACGCTGATCTGTGCCGCATCGTTGCCGCGCGCGGTATTGGCTTGCAGCACCAAGCCCTGCGCATCGGCGGCGGCGGCGACAGCCTGAGAGACGGGGCCGCTGCCCGCTGGCGCGGCGGCAGGCGCCTTGTCCAGCGCATCGATCCGCGCCAGCACCCGCGAGGACGCGAAGACAGCATCCCGGTGCCGCACATGGGCCGCGTCATGCGCGGCACCCAGCGGCAGTACGATGCCGTAGATCCCGATCACCAGCGCGGCGAGCACGCCCGCGATGCCGACCAGCCAGCGTTCCCGCGTGGAAAGCCCGGCGAACCAGTCGCGTAGGGGTTGCAGCACCGCGGTCATGGTGCGCGTACCGTGATGTCGACCACCGTCGCACCGGTCGCATCGGGCGCAATCTCGGGCGGGACGGTCACTTCCCAGCCATCGGCCTGCAGCGCGATCAGCATGGTATTGATATCCTCCACGCGCGGCGCGGCGGCGCGGATCGCCAGCGTGCCATCGCCCTGCCAGCCTAGCGAGCGCAGTTGCAGCGAGGGCAGCGGCTGCATCGCGGCGAACACGGCGGGGGCGACCGCCTCGAAACTGGCGCCCCCTGCCCCGCGGCGGAGCAGTTCGGCGTTCACCTGCGCTTCGGCGCTGGCGAGATCGGTGACGGCGGGAAAGCGCTGCTGCGCGGCGACCAGCGCCTCGTCCTCGAGCGCGTTGCTGTCGAGTTCCAGGCGCACGATCTCCACCACCAGGATCAGGAAGCCCAGCAGGGCCAGAACTGCCGCCATGCGCGCCAGCTGCGCCCAGTCCGGCAAGCGGAAGAACGACACGCGCGGCCGGGCATAGGCGCCCTGCCGCAGGTCGAGCGGCGGCTGATGCCATACCGCCGCCAGACGGTCGGCCAGCAATTCGGCGGGCACGTCCACGCGCGGCGCATCACCGGCAAGCGCCTCGACCATCTCGGGCTCGCCCGCGAAGGCCGCATCGGCAGAGCGGGCGAGCAATCGGCCCCCGATTTCGCCCAGCGCGACCTCCCCCGGCGGAGGCGCGGGAAGCACCAGCGCGGCAGGCACCAGCGCATCGGCGTCGATGTCCGCAGCCGCCAGTTCGGCCAGCCACAGGTCCATGTCGGATTCCGCCACGCGGCAGGTCAGGACCGCATCGCCTTCGGCAGCAGCGGCCACGTGTACCGGCCGGTCCGACGCAAGGCCCGCCGGTGCAAGCCTTGCCGCCGACACGGCCTGCGCCACGGGCATGTCGCCGCGCGGGGCACTGCGGACCGGTGCGCTGGCGGCGGGCACCAGTGCGACGACGCGCAGGTTCGCGGCGTCTCCCCACCGCGTATCGTCTCCGGGCGTGTGGCTATGCTCGCTCTCAAGCCCGGCATCGGTCACGCGCCACCAGCGCCACGCGTCGCGCGGCTGGTCGCCCAGCAGGACGATCAGCCCGGCGACCGGCTCATGCTCGTCGGGATCGGGCAGGCTGGGAGTGAAACGCGCCATCGGTCAGATCAGCCGGTGATATCCGCGTTCTCGCCATCGCCGCCGGGCTGGCCGTCGGCCCCCAGCGAATAGACGTCGAAGGGTTTGCCGTCGCTGCCGGGCACGCGGTACTGGTACGGACGGCCCCACGGATCGGTCGGCAGTTCCCTGATATAGCCGCCCGAACGGTAGTTCTGCGGCATCATCAGGTCCGCCGGCGGCGTCACCAGCGAGCTTAGCCCGTCCGACGCGCCCGGATAGGTCGCGGTGTCGAGCCGGTACATCTCAAGCGCCTGGTTCAGCGTAGCGATGTCCGCCTCGGCCTTGACCACCATCGCCTTGTCCTGGCTGGGCAGCACGTTGATGATGACGACGCTGGCCAGCAAGCCGATGATGAACAGCACCACCATCAGCTCGACTAGGGAGAAGCCGTTGCGCTTGCGGTTCTGGCGGCGCTTCCTTGCGCCGTGCGTGCGGATGTCTTCGTTTGTTTCGGTCATGATCTCAAAGTCCGGTCAGTTCCTGCAATTGCAGGATGGGAAGCAGGATGGCGAGGATGATCGTGGCGACCACCGCGCCCATCAATATGATGATCGCAGGTTCCAGCAGCGCCATGGCGGCGGCGGTAAAGCTGGCGAATTCGCGTTCGAGATATTCGCCCGCGCGTTCCAGCATCGGGCCAAGCTGGCCCGCGGCCTCGCCGCTGGCGGCGAGATAGACGAGCAAGGGCGGAAAGGTCCCCGCCTCGCGCATGGCGGTGGACAGCGAAGTGCCTGCGCGCACTTTCTCGGTGATCTTTTCCAGCGCGCGGCGCTGCACCGCGTTGTGCACCGTGCGGCTGGCAAGGCGCAGCCCGTCGACCAGCGGCAGGCGCGCGGCGATCATGGTGGAGAGCGTGCGCGCCAGCGCGGCGGCGTGCATGTCGCGGATCAGCCGCCCGATGAATGGCGTGCGCAGCAGCAGCGAATCGAAGCGCAGCTTGAACGGCGGGCTTCGCAGCGCGCGCAGGAAACCCAGGATGCACAAAGCGATGACCAGCAGCAGCACCCACCACCAGGCGGACAGAAACTCCGACAGCGCGATCACGATGCGCGTCAGCAGCGGCAGCTGGCGCGAGGCATTGTCGAACTGTTCGACGACGCGCGGCACGACCGACACCATCAGCCCGGTGACCACCGCCACCGCCACCAGCGAAAGGATGATCGGATAGGCAAGCGCGGCGATGATCTTGCCGCGGATCTCGGCCTGCGATTCCAGGCTGTCGGCCAGGCGTTCGGCGATGCTGGGCAGGCTGCCCGAATTCTCGCCCGCCGCGATCATGGCGCGGTAGACCGGCGGAAAGCTCGCTTCCTCGCGCCGCAGCGCTTCGGCCAGGGGCTGGCCTTCGACGATGCCGGCGTGGACATTGGTCAGGATCGCGCGCGCCTTGTCCTTTTCGGTCTGGCGGCTGATCGTGCGCAGCGCTTCTTCCAGCGGGCTGACCATCATCAGCGAGGACAGCTGCCGCGTGAACAGCGACAATTGCTTGGTGGTCAGCTTGCGGCCCAGCAGCGGCAGGGTGAACCCGCCGGCCTTCGCCGGGGCCGTACCGGCCAGCTTCTCGTCCACGCGCAGCACGTGCCAGCGGCGTTTCGCCAGCTGTTCGCGCGCCGCACTGGTGGAGGCGGCATCGACCGCCCCGCGCCTTTCGCGCCCCTGCGGATCGACCGCGAGATAGGCGTATTTCGCCATTACGGCTGCTCGTCCTCGCGCCGGGCGACGCGTGCGGCCTCGGTCGCAGAGGTGACGCCCGCCAGCACCAGGCGTTTCGCCGCTCGGGCGAGGCGCTGGCCGCGGCGATTGCCGTCGGCGGTCTTGCCGAACGCATAATCGGCGATGCGTTCCTCGTCGGCGTTTTCGTGGATCATGCGGCGGATCGTGTCGTCGATCCGCACCGCCTCGTACACGCCGATCCGCCCGGTATAGCCGGTTTCGCCGCATTGCTTGCAGCCGACCGGTTCGAACACCGTGCGGCCCGGCTTGATCCCTAGGATCGCGCCCAGCGCCGGGTCGATCTGCGCCTCGCGCTTGCAATGGGGGCACAGGCGCCGGACCAGCCGCTGCGCGATCACGCCGCGCAGCGTGCTCGCCAGCAGGAAGGGTTCGACGCCCATGTCGCGCATGCGGGTGATCGCGCCGACGCTGTCGTTGGTGTGCACGGTTGACAGCACGAGGTGACCGGTCAGCGAAGCCTGCACCGCGATGTCGGCGGTTTCCTTGTCGCGGATTTCGCCGACCATCACCA
>JAPYSD010000313.1 GCA_029936705.1 Croceicoccus sp.
CAGTCCGAAGGCATCGCATATCGTGCAGCTTGGACTTTATGCGCGGATGATGGAGGCGGTGCAGGGCCGCCTGCCGCGGCGGGTGCATGTCGCCACGGGCGATGGGCAGACGCACAGCTTCCGCCTTTCCGAATTCGCCCATGTGCTGCGTGCGGCGGAGCGGCGCTATCTCGATTTCATAGGGGAGGGCGCGCCCGTTTCGCGGCCCGAACCCTGCAATGCCTGCACGATCTGCGCATGGCGCGAGCACTGCGCCAGCGAATGGGAAGCCAGCGATCACCTCAGCCTGGTCGCAGGACTGGCGCGCCCTCAGGCAGACAAGCTGCGCAAGGCCGGCATCGATACGCTGGGCGCATTGGCCGGGGCAGGGGAGGGCACGCGGATACCGCGCATGGCCCCGGCTACGTTCGGCAAGCTGCTGGCGCAGGCGCGCTTGCAGCAGGCGCGGCGCGAGGGTGGGGGCCCTCGCGCCGTGCCATTGCCGGTCGAGGAGGGGAGGGGCTTTGCCGCCATGCCTGCTCCCGATCCGGCGGATCTGTTTTTTGACCTAGAGGGCGATCCGCTGGAGGAAGGTGGGCTCGACTATCTGTGGGGCGTACACTTCCGCGATGGCTCGCGTCCTGAATTCCGCTTCGAATGGGCGCATGACCACGAGGCAGAGCGCGTCGCCTTCGAGACGATGATCGACTGGATGGCGCAGCATTTGCGGGAAAACCCCGCGGCCCACATTTATCACTACGCGCCCTACGAGATCACTTCGCTGCGGCGTCTGTCGACCCAGCACGCGAGCCGCGAGGGTCTGCTCGATGATCTGCTGCGCCAGCGGCGCTTCGTCGATCTCTACGGCGTGCTGCGCCAGGCGATCCGTACCAGCGAGCCGAACCTGTCGCTGAAAACGATGGAGATCTTCTTCGCTGAGAAGCGCGAGCAGGCGGTCGTGAAGGCCGACCAGTCGATCGTCGAATACAAGAGCTGGCAGGAAAGCGGCGACCAGGCGATCCTCGACGGCATCCTCGAATATAACCGGGTGGACTGCGAGAACACCGAGGGACTGCGCGACTGGCTGGTCACGCTGCGCATGGACGATCTACCCTGGCGCGAAGTCGGCCCTGCTACGCCGGTCTCCAAAGAAAAGACCGAAGAGCGCATTGCGGCGGAAGCCGCCGCCGCTGCCTTCATCGTAGCAATTGAAGCTGCGCCTACACCGCACGACAGGCGGGTGCGGAGCCTGATGGCACATCTGACGCAATTCCACCGGCGTGCAGACAAGCCGGCGCTTTGGGCGATGTTCGACCGCTGTGAACGCGATGCAGACGAACTGGTCGATGACGGCGAATGCATTGGCATGATCCGCCCCGATGGCGAGGACTGGCTGCGCAAGGAGAAGAAGAGCACCGTCGCGCGCTATCGCTTCCCGAGGCAGGATACCAAGCTGCGGGTCGGGCAGACAATGATCCATGTCCCGAGCCTGCGCCGCGTGGGCAAGATCGAGAGCCTCGACCTGCGCACAGGCGCGCTGGAGCTGAAGCGACAGCTGAAGGGGGAGGAGAGCTTTCCGCTGGACGGCGGGCTCATGGCCGAGCCCACGGTGAACAGTGCCCCCTTGCAGGCCGCGATCCGCCGGGTCGCCTGCTCATGGGCGGGCCTCGATCCCGATACGGTCGAGCCGACCATAGGGAAGGAGGGCGATATCCGTTACCGGGCCCTGCTGCGCTTCCTGAACCGCGAAAAGCCAGCGCTGCACGACTGGGTCGGCGCCGAGCTGGTGCGCGAGGGTGAAAGCTTCGTCGAGGCCGCGACGCTGCGCTGCCTCGCGCTCGATGACAGCGTCCTGTTCATCCAGGGCCCGCCAGGAACGGGCAAGACCTATACCAGCGCCCATGTCATCGCGGCGCTGGTCGCGGCAGGCAAGCGGGTCGGTATTTCCAGCAACAGCCACAAGGCAATCAACAACCTGCTGGGCCGCGTGGCCGATGTCTGCGATGAAAGCGGGCTCACCGCCTGCATCGCCAAAAAGGCGAGCAATGGAAACGCCGACAGCTTCATGAACGCCGACAATGTCATCGACATTGTGCGGAATTCAGAGTTCGAGGATTATATGCCCGACGTGATCGCCGGCACGGCGTGGTTCTTCGCCGACGAGAGCGTGGACCAGTATTTCGATTATCTGTTCGTGGACGAGGCGGGGCAGGTCGCGGTCGCCAATCTTATCGCTATGGGGGCCTCTGCCCGTAACATCGTGCTGGTGGGCGACCAGATGCAGCTGGGGCAGCCCATCCAGGGTAGCCATCCCGGCGAGAGCGGGCAGTCGGCGCTTGAATACCTGCTCCAGGAGGATGCGACGGTCGCGCCCGACCGCGGCATTCTGCTCGACACCAGCTGGCGCATGCATCCCGATATCTGCAGGTTTATTTCAGAAGCGGTCTATGACGGCCGCCTCAAGGCCCATCCCAATTGTGCGCAGCAAACCCTACAACTGTCTGCTGAGTCCGATCCGGTACTTGCCGAGCGCGGCATCCGTTTCGTGGCGATGGATCACGAAGGCTGCGGCCAGCGCAGCGACGAGGAAGTGGCTCGGACCAAGGCACTGGCTGACAGCCTTATCGGTACGACTTTTACCGACCGGCAGGGGAGGGCGGGCACGATCGGATGGGAGAACATCCTGATCGTCGCGCCTTACAACATGCAGGTGAACGCCTTGAAGGAGGCGCTGCCAGACGAAGCGCAGATCGGCACGGTCGACAAGTTCCAGGGACAGGAGGCCGAGGTGGTGATCGTCTCGATGACGACCTCGTCCCCCGACGATCTGCCGCGGCATGTCGACTTCTTCTATTCGAAGAACCGTCTCAATGTCGCGATCAGTCGGGCGCGCACGCTCGCACTGGTGATAGCCAATCCGAGGCTCTTGGAACTGGACGCCAAATCGGTTGAACATCTGGCACTCGTCAACACGCTCGCGTGGGTGGCGGAAATAGGGGGCAAATCATGAAGCGTATTCGGTCCGTCGAGGCACGGCAGATCATTGCCGACGAATTGGCAAAGGCCGGATGGGACACGGCATCCACATTCACCGTCGAGGAGGGCGCCAGGCCTGGTGCTGCGAGCCTCGCTTGGTGGCATGAGAATACGCCGGCGAACGAGAGCTCTGAGACGCTGCGCAATCTGGCATACCTGCGCGCTTATCTGAAAATCGCGGGCGAGGCGCCGCTTTATGCTTGCGGTCTGCTTCTCGATCGACGTCGGCTCTGGATGGATCGATCGATCATGAGCCGCCTCGAGCGCGACGGCTATCTGACGTTTGAAGGGGAGGGCAAGAAAGAGCCATGGTTTGCCCTGACCGAACGGGGGCAGGCGTTTGTTGCGGGTGATGAAGGGGACGCATTATCGTGAGCGTAGGTGACATCACCCGCGAGGCCGTTTTGGCGGCCATGGATGAGTTCGACGCAATCGGACTAGATGGCTTTCGCAATCGGTATCGATTTGGAGCCCCGCGGGACTACTGGGTCCTGCGGCCAGGGACTGACCAGCGCTATCCCGCCAAGGCGATCGTTGGGGTGGCTCACGGCCACATGCCTGGCGGCGTGTCCCTGCGTTCGGACCAATTTTATGGCGGGCAAGGTGAGCAAGCCGCCAACTCCATTCTCAGAAAGCTGGATTTTGAAATCGTGACGGATGCTCCGGATATCAGTTCTGCGTCGGGCCCGTCCGATCGGGTTCGCGCATTTGTCATTACGAATTACATCGAACCGGCGCGGCGGAGGGGTGAGGCCCTCGTCGAGCTAGTATCTGGCGATATTCACCGGGAGATGCGCCTGGAAAACCAGATGCCGACTGTCTGCCAGGTGCTCGATGGCCGGAAGTTTTCCGAACAGGCAGGCGTGACGCTGGTGAACAGGGAGGGGCCGGACAAAAGTTCGACGGTTAGGTACCGGTTTGAGATTTCGGGAACGACCGCCAGGGATAACCGGGCAGAGGCGGAACTATCGCGGCGTTACGGCAAGCCGTTCCTCGACAATGCCAAGATGCTGGCTTGGTCGCTTCCCGATGGGAGGCAGATCGCCATGGAGAAGCTGGCACGCGTGCAGCTATGGATAGAAGGCGATCAATCTTCGGGCACAGGACTGCAGTCTGAAATCTACGACCCTACGCGGACGAGACATTCCAATCTCCCCGAGCGGCTCAAGATGCCGCGTGTTGCAAGCAAGATTGTTGTATCGGATGTATTCGCTCTCAGAGCGCTTCTCGATAAGTATGATGGCGGCGGCGAAAGCTTCGATCAATCTAATTTGAATCGCCTAAAAGCTCGCTTCCTCGCCCAATTCCCTGACTTTGAAAGGAACGGTGGATTTTCATCCGATGAATGGCGAGAAAAGGACGATCCGCATCGGGTTCACATAATGAAGAAGATCACTGCGCTTAAGCAACGCGGCGACTCCACAAGCGAATTGGGCGCACAGGTGCTCGACCTGCTTGGCGACAAGCGTAACATACATCTTCAACATTTCGCCCGTCAGCGGATACTCGAGACCATTCGCACAGCACATCCAGGCGCCCTTGAAGAAGCAATGGGCAAGCTTGTGGCCGGCGACGGTTCTCCATCACAGCTCGCCGGGCAATTTCTGGACGCCGTTTGGCCACTGCTGCAAGAAGCGGCTACAGGCAGCAATCCTTTTGCCGAGAGCCGGATTTTCGCAAGCCTCCCCTTGGCGCTTGCTCGACCGGACGAAGCGATCAGCATAAACTACCAGAGGTTCCAGACCTTCGCTCGCGCCTTGTCTCATAAGGCCCTGTTTGCCAATGCGCCGCTGCGGGAGGAGGAGTATGCCGAGGCAAACTCCTTGGCCCGAAAGACACTCGACATCATGCGCAACGAGTGGGGCTGGCGCCCCCGTGATTTGTGGGATGTGCAGAGTTTCATCTGGTCAACTTGCGGCTCAGCACTTGAAGACACTGCCGGCGAACTGGACGCAACGCCGATCTGGATCGTGACCGCACGCTACGGCGATGAGG
>JAPYSD010000314.1 GCA_029936705.1 Croceicoccus sp.
GGCAGGCACAGGCCTCGCATGGCGAATTCACGCGCCGCGCCGCCGCCGCGCGCAGCCGCGCGAACTCTGCAGCCGGAGCCGCTGTCGGCAGCGCGCGCTGGTCCGATGCGATCGTGGCCATCAGCGATGTCGAATCGGCCCGCAGCGACACCATGTTCGCGCTGGCCGAACTCGATTCGATGCTGGCGCTTGGGGCCGTCGCCGAGGCGCGCACCGACGACAATCGCGGCCTGCCACTGATTGCGCAAACGCGCGAGGAAGTCGCCGCGCTGGTTGCGGAGGAAGACGCCATGCTGCAGGCCCTGACCGACCCGCTCAGCTAGGCTGCATCACCGGACATGCGCCCAGCGTGACAGGTCCTGGCGGTCCTGTTCGCGCGGTTCGACCCAGTGCCAGCCCTGTGCGGTCTTCTCGCGCTTCCAGAACCAGCTTTCGGATTTCAGATGATCCATCAGGAAGTCGCATGCCTGGAACGCGTCTCGCCGGTGCCGCGCCCCGCAAGCGACCAGCACGATGGGATCGCCGGGATGCATCACCCCCTCGCGGTGGATGACGAGCAGGCCCGTCAGTCTCCAGTGTCGCTCGGCCCGCATTGCCAGCATTTCCATGCCCGACAAGGTCAATGGTGCGTAATGCCGCAGTTCCAGTGCGGTGACGGCGCTGTCTCTATCCTCGGCCCTTACCTTGCCGAGGAAGCTGACGATCCCGCCTGCGTCCTGGCGCTGCGTAAACCGGCCCAGTTCATGCGCCGGATCGAATGCCGCATGGGCAAGGCGTACATCGCTGATCATCGGGGGATCAGCCGCCGCTGACGGGCGGGAGGAAGGCCAGCTCGTCGCCGCTCCCCGCGGTCCAGTCGCCGGGACCGACCAGCGAACCGTTCAGCGCCACGCGCACATTGCCGGACGACAGGGCGACCGCCAGCGTGGGCTCCAGCCGTTCCGCGATCTCCGCGAAGGTCAGCGGCCTTGCGACATCCAGCGTCAGCGCGGGCGCACCCGCCGCATCCTCGAGCCTGCCGAGAAACAGCAACGTCAGCGACACGGTTCTTCTAGCCGCCCGTGACCGACATGTGGCGGGCCAGTGCGGGCGCCTCGCCAGCCTCGCGGATCGCGAAATGGTGGCGCTCGGGCTTGATGGCCATGGCCTCGTCAAGCGCGGCGGCCAGTGCGCCGTCCGGATCGTCGGAGCGCACGGCGGCGCGCAGATCGACCTGCTCGCGCCCGCCGAGGCAGGCGTAGAGCTGACCCGTCGCGGTCACGCGCACGCGGTTGCAGCCTTCGCAGAAATTGCCAGTCAGCGGCGTGATGAAGCCCAGACGTCCGCCGGTCTCCGCGATATTCACATAGCGCGACGGACCGCCGGTGCGATGCCCGCTGGGCGTCAGCGTCCAGCGCGCCTCCAGATCGCGGCGCACCGCGTCGAGCGGAAGGTAATGATCGATGCGCTCGCCATCGACTTCGCCCAGCGGCATGACTTCGATCAGCGTCATGTCGTGGCCCTGCCCGTGCGCCCATTCGACCATCGCGGGGATCTCGTCCTCGTTCACGCCCTTCAGCGCCACGGTGTTGAGCTTGACCTTCAGCCCCGCCGCGCGGGCGGCAGCGATGCCATCCAGCACCGCGCCAAGCCGGTCGCGCCGCGCGAGGGTGGCAAAGGTCGCGGGGTCCAGCGTGTCGAGCGACACATTGACCCGCCTGACCCCCGCAGCCGCGAGATCCTCCGCGAATTCGGCCAGCTGCGTACCATTGGTCGTCAGGGTCAGCTCTTCCAGCCCACCCGGCGTTCCCGTACCGATCCGCCGCCCCAGCGCGCGCACCAGGTCGATCATGTCGCGCCGCACCAACGGTTCGCCGCCGGTCAGCCGGATCTTCGTCACGCCGCGGTCGATGAAGGCCAAGGCCACGCGGTGTGCTTCTTCCAGCGTCAGCACCTCGGCGCGGGGCAGGAACTGCATGCGCTCGGGCATGCAATAGCTGCAGCGCAAATCGCACCGGTCGGTCAGCGATAGCCGCAGATAGGTGATACGGCGGCCGAATCCGTCGATGAGGGCGGGCTGCGATCCAGAGTTCATGCGCTGCATTGTGCCAGAGCGCTCAATCCCCGCCAAGCGTTCCCGCGATCAGCAATTGTCCGGTGACGCCTTCGTTGACGTGAAGGAACGCGATCGTCGCGCGCATCGCGTCCTCGTCCCCGTGCGGAGACGCCGGCGCGGCGCCGTTCACGCGTGCAGGGACCGCAGCGCGCGCCAGCGCGGCGACCGCCTCGCGGCGCCAGCGGTGCGGCTTTTCCTCGGCATGGTCGAATTGCAGGACGATGGACCGGTGGCCTTCCGCCACCAGCGCCACGACGCGCGGCAGGTGGACTTGGTGGAACACGGCGGCAGCGGCGAGCGGATCGGCGCCGGCCAGTTCGACCTCCAGAACCGCCTCGCCAATCATCGCCGGTGCCGCAGCAGGGTCATGCCGATCTTCTCGTCATGCTCGGCGATGGCCAGCTTGACGATCTTGACCCTTGCCCATTTGACCCGCGCGTCCTGCACGAACAGCGTGTCGCAGATATGGTCGCCGACGGCCTCGATCAGCTTGAAATGCACGCCAGGCGGCAGGGCCTGGGTCGCCGCGAACTTCAGGTCCATGTAATTCTTGCTGGCGTCGAGCGGCGTGTCGGGGTCGAACCGGTCCGGCATCTCAAGCTCGATCGCGATCGAGATGCGCAGCGGTTGCGGCTTGCCGGTCTCTTCCGAATAGATCCCGGTCAGCACGTCGACGACCAGGTCCTCGACCTCGAGGATCAGCGAATCGTTCATCTCAGGATCCTCGATCATTGGCCCAGCGCGCGAAAATGGCGGTCGGCAGGATGCGCCGCGTGTCGGTGCCGGGCGCGGGCGCTTCGCGCACGGCCAGCTCGCCATGCTCGACGCGGCCCGGGAGCGCGGCGAACTGCTCGTCCAGCAGGCCCGCCAGCGACAGCGAGCTCATCCGCACGGCATAGGCCGTGAGGAACAGGAACCGCGAATCGGAGTCCAGCAGCTGGCGGCAGTCGGCGATCAGCGGGGCGAGGCTTTCCTCGATCCGCCAGGTTTCGTTCTTGGGTCCGCGCCCGAACTTGGGCGGGTCGAGGATGATGCCGTCATAGCGCCGCTCGCGCCGCACCTCGCGCGCGGCGAACTTGGCGGCATCGTCGACGAGCCAGCGCACGGGCGCGTCATCCATCCCGCTCGCCGCCGCGTTGTCGCGCGCCTGCGCCACCGATTTCTTGCTGGCATCGACATGCGCCACCGCCCCGCGCCGCGCGAGCGACAGCGATCCGACGCCGGTATAGCCGAACAGGTTAAGCGTCTGCGCATCGGCCACGCCGTCCAGCATGCCGTCCATCCAGTCCCAGACGGGCGCCATGTCGGGAAAGAAACCGAGGTGGCGGAACGGCGTGCACTGCGCGTTGAACCGCAGTTCGCGCCAGGCAAGCGGCCAGCCATCCTCGGGGACCGGTTTCGAGAATTGCCACCGCCCGCCGCCATCCTCGTCCGAACCCGGCACGAACTCGCCATGCGCGTCCCAATTCGCAAGGCGCGGTTGCCACATCGCCTGCGGCTCGGGACGGATGAACCGGTACGGGCCATAGCTCTCGAACTTGCGCCCCTCGCCGCTGTCGAGCAGCGCGTAATCCGCCCAGCCCTCTCCGACCAGCAACTGGGGAAGTTCGACGAGGCTGGCCATCAGGCGCCGTGGACGGGACTGATCGCGGGGCTGGGCGTCGCGTGCTCGGCGACAAAGGCGGCAACCGCCTCGTACGTGCCGGGCAGGTCGGTGCAGGCTTCCTCGCGGTCCATCAGGTCGGCGATGCGCGGCGGCAGTTCGGGCGATACGCCGATGGCAGCCTCGACCGCGGGCGCGAACTTGGCCGCATCGGCGGTGGCAAGCGTTACCACCGGCACGCCTTGCGGCAGGTCGGCATCCAGCGCGGCAGACAGCCCGATCGCGGTGTGCGGATCGATGATCTTGTCGCAGTTCTCATGCGCCCAGCGCATCGCCGTGCGCATGCCATCGGCATCGACCCGCGCACTGGCGAACAGCGCGGCGGAACCCTCGCGCTGCGCATTGGTCAGTTGCATGGCCTTCGATCCTTCGAAGCCGCGCATCTGACCCGCCATCGCGATTCCGTCGCGGCCGCCCGCATCGAACAGCAGCCGTTCGAAGTTGCTGCTGACCTGGATATCCATCGAGGGCGCTTCGGTCGGCGTCACGCCATGCGCCGAATAGTCGCCGCTCGACAATGCACGGTGAAGGATGTCGTTCACATTGGTCGCGACGATCAACCGCTCGACCGGAAGGCCCATGCGCGCCGCGACATGGCCCGCGAAGACATCGCCGAAATTGCCGGTCGGCACGCTGAAGGCACTCTTGCGATGCGGCGCGCCCAGCTGGATCGCGGCGGCGAAGTAATAGACGACTTGCGCCATCAGCCGCGCCCAGTTGATCGAATTGACCGCGGTGATGCGGAACCGCCCGGTCATGTCCGGATCGGCGAACATGCGCTTCACCATGGCCTGCGCGTCGTCGAAGCTGGCGTTTTCCAGCGCGATATTATGCACGTTGGGCGCGATCACGCTGGTCATCTGGCGGCGCTGCACCTCGCTGACGCGGCCCTTGGGGTGCAGCATGAAGATGTCGATCTTCTCGCGCCCCGCGACGGCGTCGATCGCGGCGCTGCCGGTATCGCCGCTGGTCGCGCCGACGATGGTCAGGTGCTGGTCGCTGTCCTTCAGGAATTCCTCGAACAACAGGCCCAGAAGCTGCAGCGCCACGTCCTTGAACGCCAGCGTGGGACCATGGAACAGTTCGAGCAGCCAGTTACGTTCGTCGAACTGGGTCAGCGGAGTGACCGCCCTGTGCGCGAACCGGCCATAGGCCTGGCGCGTCAGCTCCAGCAGGCGGTCCGGGGCGATGCAGTCGCCGACGAAGGGCTGCATCACGCGGGCGGCCAGCTCTGCA
>JAPYSD010000793.1 GCA_029936705.1 Croceicoccus sp.
GTCATGACCTGCTGGCCATAGCAGATGCCCAAAATGGGCACGCCCGCCTCGAACAGCATCTGCGGCGCGCGGGGGCTGCCTTCATCGGGCACGCTGGCGGGGCTGCCCGACAGGATGATGCCCTTGGGCCGCATGCGCTTGAACGCTTCCTCGGCCATGGTGAAGGGCGCGATTTCGGAATAGACCCCCGCCTCACGCACGCGGCGCGCGATAAGCTGGGTCACCTGGCTGCCGAAATCGAGGATCAGGATCGTGTCGCCAATGGAATCGGAGCCGATGCGCGGTGCCGCGCCCGAAGTTGCTGAGGGTTCGTGAGCCATGGGCGCGCGATAGAAACGATGCCCGATTCTGTCCAGATGTCCCGGCATGAAAGAGGCCGATGCACGGACGCCCCGCCCCCTTCAGCGACTTGCATGGATAACGCGGCCTTTACTGTTGCATAAAACGCAAAAATGGTCGCTGTTTTCGCATTTGCACAATCCAATGGTGCAGTGCACAAAAGGCTCGAACGAAAGATAACTGGCTGACCTAAACCAGACGGGATGTTTGAACCTGGCGGCACACTCAAAGGAGGAATTTATGCGTAAGTTTATCGTTCCTGCTCTGGCCGCTCTTGCCTTCGTTGGCATTGCACCGGCCGCGCACGCTGAAGACGTCGAAGTCCGCGTTGACTTCTCCGATCTCGACCTGTCGCAAGACACCGACGTGAATGCGCTGAAGTCGCGCGTTCTTGCCGAAGTGACCGAGACCTGCACCGAAGAGGTTCCCTCGTTCGCAAGCCGGCTTGTCGTCCGCTCGTGCATTCGCGATGCGATGGAACAGGCCGACGCCCAGATCGAGGCGCAGCGTTCGCTGGCCATGGGCGCGACCGGCGAGGTCGGCTGATAGGCCATACCGGCTCTCGGGCCGGGACGTGATTTAAAGGAAAGGGCCGCTCCGGACATTCGGGGCGGCCCTTTTCGTTCGTGTCGTATCCCTACCGCCTCAGGAACTCATGTTCCCGAGGTCGCCCAGCAGAAACGCCAGCACGAGGCCGAGCGCGGTGGCGATGCCCGCAAGGTGGTGA
>JAPYSD010000315.1 GCA_029936705.1 Croceicoccus sp.
GCGCCCGATCAGGTCGCGCACCGTGGTGGACCCGATCAGCGGCAGGTACAGATATGGCCCGGGGCCGACGCCGTAATAGCCCAGCGTGTTGGCAAGGCCGTTCGGCTCGTAGTCGAGGTAGAACGGTTCCTTCGCGGCGACGTCGAACAGCCCGCCGATGCCCAGCGTGGTGTTGATCGCGAAGCGGCCCAGCGTCTTGAACGCCTTGCCCGGCTTCAGCTGCAGCAGGTAATGCAGCGCGCTCACCGGCTCGCCCAGGTTGGACAGGAAATTGTCCACCCCGTCGCGAATCGGTTCGGGGATCGAGCTGCTGTAGGCAGTGGCGATCGGTTCGACCACGGCCTCGTCGACCGCGTCGACCACTTCGTAGCTGAGCGCGTTGACGCGTTCGGCCGGATCGCCCCTGGGCGCGCCGACTTCGCCCTCGACGATGATCTCGCCGCCGTCGGCGGGGGGCGCGTCCTCGTCCTCGGTCGTGGCCGGAGCGGGCGCGGCTTCAGGCTGGCCGGGTGCCGGGGCAGGGCCGGGATCGGGAATGTCCTGCACCAGCGCAAGCCGGGGGCGCATGTCGAAACGCTTGCGTTCCAGCGCTTCCACCAGTTCGGCGGGCAAGGGCGCCGCCGTTGCCACGGCCGTGCGGGACGTCCCGCCATCATGCAGTTTGAGCGCGAAGCCCGCATCGTCAGAGACGCCAGCGCCGCCCATGGCGATCGCAGCCGCCAGACCCGTAATTACCATTCCACCTCACCTGATACGGCCCAAGGGCCGTCCCGTCCCCGCCATCGCCCGCCATCGCGGGATCCCTGATGCGGTAGCAGGGCCATCTAAACCGGGAATTAACTCACATGGCGTGGCTTTGTGCCCCGCCGACATTCAATTTCGTTTTCCCACTGCGTTCAGGCCGCAGCTTCCTCGGTGGCGCGCACGGCGTCCAGCAATTTCGTCTCGATCGCCTCCATCCGGCTTTCCGAGGTGATCTTGTCGCCCAGCAGGTCGGTCACATAGAACGTATCCGCCGCGCGTTCGCCATAATTCGTCACGTGTGCCGATTGTATCATCAGCCGCTCCTCGAACAAGGCGCGGGCGAGGCGGTTGAGCAGGGCGGGGCGGTCGCGGGCGCTCACCTCGATCACGGTGAAGCGGTTGGACGCGTCATTGTCGAACTCGATCCGGGGCTTCACCTCGAACGCATGGGCGCGTGGGCGGGGCATCGGGCGAGCGGCCAGCTCGGGCACCAGCTCGTTGCGGTGCGCCAGCGAATCCTCGATCGCCTGCTTCAGCCGGTCGATCTGGTGCTGTTCGTTGAGCGGGCGGCCCAGCGGGTCCTGCACCAGCAGATTGTCGACCGCGACGCCGTTGCGGCTGGTGTGGAAGCGCGCGTCGATGATGTTGCCGCCTACCAGGTGGATGCCGCCCGCGATGCGGCTGAACAGGCCGGGATGGTCGCCCACGATCACGGTGACCAGCGTCGCGCCGCGAATCTCGGAATAATGGCATTCGATCGACAGCTTGCGCTGCCCGCCCATCGCCTCGATCTGGCGCAGGTTGGGCACGATCACCTCGGGCGCCTCGGCAATCCAGTAGGAGGACAGCATCGCGCTGCCCGCGCTGTCGATCAGGCCGGCATCATCGCCCAGCAGCTCGGCCACCTGCGCCTTCTTGATCTCGACGCCCTTTTCGCGGCCCACGCTCTTGTGGCCCAGCCTTATGCGTTCCTCGGCGGCGTGGAACAATTCCGTCAGCAGCTGGCTCTTCCAGCTGTTCCACACGCCCGGGCCCACCGCGCCGATGTCGACGACGGTCAGCACCAGCAATAGCCGCAGCCGCTCCAGCGACTGCACCTCGGCCACGAAGTCGGAAATGGTCTTGGGATCGGCCAGGTCGCGCTTGAACGCGGTCGCGCTCATCAGCAGGTGCTGGCGTACCAGCCACGACACCAGCTCGGTCTCGGTCTCGTCCAGCCCCAGCCGCGGGCCGACCTTCAGCGCGTCCTCGGCCCCCAGAATCGAATGGTCGCCGCCGCGCCCCTTGGCGATGTCGTGCATCAGCACCGCGACATACAGCGCGCGGCGGTGCTTGATCTTGCCGATGATGTCGGTCGCGGTGGGATGCGTCTCGGCGCTTTCGCCCGATTCGATCTGGGCCAGCGCGCCGATCGCGCGGATCGTGTGCTCGTCCACCGTGTAGTGGTGGTACATGTCGAACTGCATCTGCGCGACGACGCGGCCGAATTCGGGCACGATCCGGCCGAATACGCTCGCCTCGTTCATCCAGCGCAGCGCCAGCTCGGGATTGTCGCGGCTGGTCAGCAGGTCGAGGAACAGCGCATTGGCCCGCTTGTCGCGGCGCACCTTGTTGTCGATCAGCCCCGAATCGCGATCCGCCAGCCGCATCGCGTTGGGATGCACTTCCACCCCTTCCGCATTGGCGAGGGCGAAGATCTCGACCAGGCGGACAGGGTCCTGCTGGAAGAAATCGTCGCTGGGCACGTCGATGCGGCCTGCCGAAATCTCGAACCCTTCGACCACGCGCGTGCGGTCGCGGAAGCGGGTCATCAGGCTGGGGCGCTTGGACCGGGCGAACTGCTCGTCCAGCTGGGCGAGGAACACGCCGGTCAGGCTGCCCACGCGCTTTACCTGCAGGAAGTAGAACCGCATGAAACGCTCGACCGCGCTCTTGCCCGGGCGGTCGACGAAATTCATGCGGGCCGACACTTCGCGCTGCAGGTCGAAGGTCAGGCGGTCTTCCTCGCGCCCGGTGATGGTGTGCAGGTGACAGCGCACCGCCCAAAAGAAGTTCTCCGCCCGGCGGAACGCGCGATATTCGGTGCGGGTCAGCAGGCCCGCGTCGACCAGTTCGGACGCGGTGCGCACCTTGTGGATGTACTTGCCGATCCAGTAGAGCGTGTGCAGGTCGCGCAGCCCGCCCTTGCCCTCCTTCACATTGGGTTCGACGACATAGCGCGAATCGCCCATGCGCTTGTGCCGCTCCTCGCGCTCAAGCAGCTTTTCGGCGACGAACTGCTTTTCCGATCCGGCGACGACATCGGCCCAGAACCGGTCGCTCGCCTTCTGGAACAAAGCCTGGTCGCCCCACAGGAAGCGCCCTTCCAGCAGGGCGGTGCGGATGGTCAGGTCCTGCTTCGCCATCTTGACCATGTCGTCCAGGCTGCGGCTGGAATGGCCGACCTTCAGCCCCAGGTCCCACATGAAGTAGAGCATCGCCTCGATCACCTGCTCGCACCAGGGCGTGTCTTTCATCGGGGTGATGAACGCGATGTCCACGTCGGACTGGGGCGCCATCTCGCCCCGGCCGTATCCGCCGACCGCGACCAGCGTCAGGTGCTCGCCCGCGCTGCGGTTGGCGGCGGGATAGACATGGGTGATGACATGGTCGTGGATCACGCGGATCAGCTGGTCGATCAGGAAGCTCTGCGCCGCGGCGACCTTGTGCCCGGCGGACGGCTCCGCCTCCAGCCGCTTGGCGATTTCCTTGCGGCCCGACGCCAGCGCGTCCTTCAATATGGTGACGATCTTCTGCCGCTTCACCTTGCCTCCCGCCGCATCGACCGCCGCGTCCACCGCGGCGGACAGTTTCCGCCGGTCGATGATGGCGCGCTGGTTGGGGATGCGGGACTGGCTCATGCAATTCCTTGGACGGGTGCTCGGGGCTGGGTGCGGATACTTCCTATATTGTCGCCGATAGCCGTTTTTCCAAGGCGGGGCCAATCTGGCGCGGCGGGTTGTGCGCTCTCTTTCATCGCGGGGCGCGCTGTGCCAAAGAGCGGCGCGCCGCGCGGAAGGACCGCCAAGGGACCCAAGCCGCCGCGCCCCGAAGGAGAATTGCGAGTGCCGCTCGAACTGGCCGCTGCGGCGGCGAATGCGCCGATCTACTGGGAGAACTTGGGCCTGCGCCCGGGAATCGACCTCGGCTTCTTCACGCTGCGCTGGTATTCGCTGGCCTATCTGGCGGGCATCGCGCTGGGTTACTGGCACCTGACGCGCATGATCCGTTCCCCTGGCGCGCCGCTGGCGCATCGCCATGCGGAGGACCTGTTCTTCTGGTGTACGCTGGGCATCATCTTCGGCGGGCGGCTGGGCTATGCGACCTTCTACGAACCGTCGCTGTGGTCGAACCCAATGGCGCTGCTGTCGGTGTGGAACGGCGGGATGAGCTTTCACGGCGGGCTGATCGGCACGGTGCTGGCGATCGCGTGGGTTTCCTATCGCGGCAAGCTCAATTTCGTGCGCGTGGCCGACTATATCGCGGTGAACGTGCCCTTCGGCCTGTTCTTCGGGCGGCTCGCCAATTTCGTGAACGGAGAGCTGTGGGGCCGCGCCGCCGGGCCGGACGTCCCCTGGGCCATGGTATTCCCCCATGGCGGCCCCGTCGCCCGCCACCCCAGCCAGCTGTACGAGGCCGGGCTGGAGGGGCTGGTGCTGGGCATCGTGCTGCTGTGCCTGTTCTGGCTGACGCGGGCGCGCTGGCGCACCGGGCTGCTGGTGGGCGTGTTCACGCTGGGCTATGGCCTGTCGCGCTTCACGGTCGAATTTTTCCGCGAGCCCGACCAGCAGCTTGCCGATTTCGCGGTCGAGACCGGCTTCTCGATGGGTCAGTGGCTGACGATGCCGATGATCGCGCTGGGGCTGGTGCTGATCGTGATGGCGCTGATGCGTCCGCCGCAGGGCGCGGCGGCGCGCACCGGCGCGCCCGCCCCCTCTGTCTAGGCGCGGGCAGCGCGTGGCCGCGGGCGGCGACAATCTGACCGATCGCCTCGCGCGCACGATCGCCCATCTCGGGCCGATCCCGCTGGCGCAATACATGGCCGAGGCGAATGCGCATTACTATGCGCATCGCGATCCGCTGGGCGCGGCAGGCGATTTCGTCACCGCGCCCGAAATCAGCCAGATGTTCGGCGAGATGCTGGGCGGCTGGCTGGCCGACATGGCCGTGCGGGCAGGCGCGCA
>JAPYSD010000794.1 GCA_029936705.1 Croceicoccus sp.
GGTGTATTTCGCCTTTTCGCCCATCGACGCCCAGATCAGCGTTTCGTGCGCATTGGTGAAGCGCGTACCCTTGAAGTTCGGCATCGGGTTCGACTTGCGCCACACGACGTCGTTGAGGATCCAGAACCCCGCGTCCTGCATCGCCGTGCCGACGCGGAAGATGTTGTGATAGCTGCCGATCACCCAGATCGAGCCATTGGGCTTCAGGATCCGCCGCGCTTCGCCCAGCCACTGCCGGGTGAAATCGTCATAGGTCGCAAAGCTGGCGAACTTGTCCCAGTCGTCGTCCACCGCGTCGACCCGGCTGCCATCGGGCCGATCCAGATCGCCGCCCAGCTGCAGATTGTACGGCGGGTCGGCGAAGATCATGTCGATCGTGCCCGAGGGGATGCCGCGCATCGCTTCCACGCAGTCGCCGTCCAGGATCTGCCCCAGCGGCAGTTCCGCGCCTGCCGGGCGAGGCTGCATCAGCGTGGTTCGCTGCGCCGTGCGGGTCTTCAAAATCGTGGCCATGCCGTCCCTTACGGGCCCTTCTTCAAGGCCCGCCCCCTGTGGATAAGTCCCCTTAGTGAATCCACGCGGACTCGCCGTCAAGCGCGGATCGGCCAGTCGAATCCGCTTGACGGCGGCAGGCAGGTCCCCGCCGCAACAGCGCGGAAAGGCCATTTCGCAAGATGTTGAGTCCCCCCGGCCGCCACGGACTCAGCATGTTGCGACTGTGGCTTTCGGGACTCGCCGCGGGCAAAAGCGGGCGGCGGACCGGGATTGCGCCCCGCCGCCGATGCCAGCATGCTGCCGTGATCGGGGTCGCGACCTGAAACGGGGGGAGAGACGTCATGGCACTGGAAGTCATCGGCGCGGGCCTTGGCCGCAATGCGACCTTCACGCTGAAATTCGCGCTGGAGAAATTGGGCTTCGGCCCCTGTTTCCACATGGCGGAACTGTTCGCCGACGTGCGCCGCCGCCTGCCGCTATGGCTGGATGTCGTCGAGGGGCGGCCCGACTGGGACGCAAGGTTCGCCGGTTTCCGCTCCACCACCGACTATCCCGCCTGCACCTGGTG
>JAPYSD010000316.1 GCA_029936705.1 Croceicoccus sp.
TTCGCGAGAGTGTCCAGAATATGATCCGCGCGGCCCGCGATGACGACGAACCTGTCGTAGATTATCAAATCGACCGCGGCGCCGTTCGTACCGGAGCTAAGGTCAGCCGGGCAGAAGCAAGCCAAAGCAAAATCATGTCGCTGGTGTCAGAGCATGACGAACTGGCCCGCAAGATCGCAGCTCTCAAGGGGGAGGCGAAGCCGATGGAAGAGCGCAAGGACACCGTTGCCACCATCCTCATCGACCTCATTGCCGCCTCTGGCGTTATCGACCTTGGAAACAAGATCCTGACCGTCGAGGAGGTACGTGGCAAGAAGGCGTTGAAGATTACCGCCAAGGCTCTGAATGCCGAAGGACTGTTCTAGGTGACTGCCTTCCAGCCGCTTCCAGCCGCCGCCCATCCCATGAAATTCGATACCGTGAGGATCTTCGCATAATGTCTCTCAATGATTGGTCGGCAGAAGAGGTCGCTCAGCGGCTATCCGGAACCGGCCGCGCCGCTGCCAAGCGCCAGGGTGACGGCTTCATGGTATGTTGCCCCGCGCACGATGATCGAACACCGTCGCTGAGCCTTCGCGACGGCGCAACCGGCCTGCTCCTCTACAATTGCTTTGCGCGCTGCTCACAGGAGGAAGTTCGCAGCGCCCTGGAAGAAAAGCTGGGTATCGATCCCAATGCGTCCTCCGACAGCCATCAGCCTAAACGACCGGCTCCCAAGAAGCTGATCAAGCCGGCAGATGAAATCGACATCATCGTTCCGCCGCCTTCCAATTCCGTTCGCGGCACCCTCGATGATTTTTACCATCCCAAGCATGGCCTTCCTTCGCAGGTGTGGACCTACAAACTCGGCGACGGAACCCCTGCCTCATGGGTGGCGCGATACGAGATGGCCGACGGATCCAAGGAGATCATCCCGTGGAGCTGGGGTCGTTCCCGCGCCACAGGTGAAGAGAAGCTTCGGATGAAGTCCATTTCACAGGACAGGCCGCTCTATAATCTCGACCAGATCAATGCGCGGCCCGACGATCCGATCGTTTGGGTCGAAGGCGAGAAGGCAGCGGACGCGGCCGCCGCGCTTTTCCCTGGCTGGATATCGACCACGACTTCGGGCGGCGGAAATGCAGTGAAGCTTCACGATCTCAGCCCCCTTTACGACCGGATCGTCATCCTGATCTGCGATCACGACGGACCAGGTTACAAGACTGGTGCTGAGCTGTCTGACCTTCTTCTCGGCCGCTGCGACCTTCGGCAGCTGATGTGGCCGAGCAGGTGGCCTGACGGATCGCCTTACGAGGTCGAAGAGAAGGACGATCTATACGATCACCGAGCGCGCGGCTGGACCGCTGATAAGCTGCGTGAGCTCATCGCGCAGAAATACGAACTGATCATGCCGCTCAGGGAAATAGCGGCGCCTTTCGATCTCATCCATTACGACAAGGTCGCTGAGCGGAAGTTCGCCCGGCAGTAGTTTTCTGGATGAGCCTGCATGAGAGGGCCAGCCACCCGCCGGGCTTTGACGCTGCTGATCCAGATAGGCGACATACTGTAAACAGGAGAATACGCCGCTCCGCTGAATAAAATTGTAGGATAGGGAAATTTGTTTCTTGCGCCATCAGGAGAGGGATGGGACAATTTGCAGGATGAGGGAAAATTATCGCCCTCACTGCGGTGAGAACGGAGGAACCCAATGACCGCCTACGCATATCAGCAGTGGAACGCCAAGAGCGCCGACGAGAAGTCGAAGGAGCCCGGTGTCAGCATTCCGCGTAGCCACCCGGTGAACAACCCGAACCGGGGTGTTTACTGGAGCGGCCAGTCTTCGGCGCTCGCACTGGCGACCAGCATCCAGGAAGGCCTCACCGGTGACAATCCGGAACAGGCACAGAAGATGTTCCGCCAGCTTCGTCAGCTTTACCGCGACGCATCCGAGAACGACAACAACCTGGGCCGAGCATCCGCACGCCGCAAGGCAGATGCCGACCGGGTGCTCTCGGCTTCGGGCTACGAACTCAACGAAGCCGAATCCGAGCAGATGGATTTGATCATCGACGACGTGACCCGCATTCAGGATCAGGCTGAAATCGCCGGGCTCGATGCCGTTGGCGTCGCGAAGGTAATGATGAACCGCGCGTCCGCGTTCGCGGTCGGCTTCGAACCGTCGAACGCCGCTCACCCCGAATACGAGGCATATCTCGACGACAGCTTCGGACGGATCAATCAGGACAATCTGAACGAGAGTGTTCGCAAGCTCTATTCGATGGTCCGTACCGGCGAACTCGACGTCATGGCCGATCCGACCGTTGATCCCCTGACCCCTGAAGACAGGACCATGGGAGATGAGATGGAATTCGTTCGCGGCCTCCTGAACTCGATCCCGCTCGAGCGCCAGCCCGGCGCCGTCGAGCCGAGCCAGTACTTCTCGGTTCGAATGGACACGCTCGAAGAAGCCCAGACCATGGAGCAGGTCCTGAAGTGGGTCGGCAAGCACGAGCAGCTGCCGGACCACGAAAACGTGCACGAGGCGTTCAACGCCATTCGCGACAACGCGGTGGTTGCATCGCCCTATTCGCCGCGGCGTAACATGCGCCTTGGCCTGATCGTGGGTCAGAGCCCCTCGGCCTCCGAAATGGCCAAGAACATCGTCGCTGGCGCCGGCGAAGCTCAGGTCATCGTGCTCACTTCCGACAATGACGCGTTCAAGGGCGAGGAATTCGCCGGTCGGCCCGTGTTCCACACGAAGGCGACGGCCAATCTCGACGGCGTTGGCATCAAGGGCATCAACAATGCGCCCGCGAATGCCGTCGTCGTCATGAACCTTTCGCCCGAAGAAGCAGCCGATCCTATCAAGCGTTCGGTCGCGGCCAATGCCTTCGTCGGCAGCTCGCTCTCGATCGCCCATATCGCCGGCAACGCCCTGTTTGCGCACGAAGCCCAGGCTGTGCGCATGGCGAGCAACCACCGCAAGCTCACGCTCGCGGTCGACAAGAACGGCAATCAGGTCACCGGCGATGGCCTCGGCCGGCTGCGCAACATGGCACGCACCATCGACATGAACGACGATTTCGGTCGTTACCTGGCTGCACGCAGCGGCGATACGCTGCAGACGACGAGCAAGAATGGCGACACGATCTACGCCGGCATGACCGTCGCCTTCGATGGCGCGCGCAACTACGATGCCGCTATCCGCAAGCACGGCCGTGGGCGCGACCCCATGGGCGATGCCTACAGCCGCATTCCCAAGCACGCCATGATCCTGACGACGAACATCGACAAGATGGCGTCGTACAAGTTCCTCTCTGGCCAGATCGCCAAGGAACGCAGCGAAAACCCGAGGAAAGCTCGCCCGGTCTTCTATGCGGAAGCCCAGCGCAAGCTCTCGTTCGCTCACGACAAGTTCGCCGGTCTCGACAACAAGACCATCAGTCGTGAAGCGACCACCGAGATGACGATCTACGACAAGCCGCGCAATGAGCGGAAGGATCCGCAGGATGGTCTCGTCCAGTGGGGCGATCGCCGTCTTGCAGGCGCAATCGTCCTCGTTTCGGGCAATGCGCAGGACGATGCTCGCAACGTCGGTGCTCAGGCGACCAAGGTCGCTCAGGAAGCCATCGTCGACTTCGCCCATACCGGTGTCATCTTCGATGACATGCAGAAGGACTTCCATGCAGCGCACCTGACGCGTCTGGCCATGGAAATGGGCAAGCGCTTCACCGTCATGAACAAGGAAGGC
This sequence comes from Croceicoccus sp., assembly GCA_029936705.1. Taxonomy (GTDB): domain Bacteria; phylum Pseudomonadota; class Alphaproteobacteria; order Sphingomonadales; family Sphingomonadaceae; genus Croceicoccus. The sequence continues at coordinate 3,731 of JAPYSD010000316.1, forward strand.
AACGTCGTTCCGCTCGGTATGGCTCGCGACACTACGCGCCATAACGCGCAGTCCTTCTCCGAACTGACCGAGGAAACTCTCAAGAGCCGCATGTACGGCAGCCGCGAGGGTCTCGGCATCGACGAGAATGGTCAGCGCCGCAATGCCGCCTACGGCCTCGGACATCCCGTGGGCCAGATGGCTCTCGCGAGCCTGCCGGGCATGAACGATGCAAAGGCCGCCGGTCTGAAGGATCTCCCCTACACCCTGGAAGAGATCTACAAGACCGACGACATGGAAGTGAAGCAGGCGCTGTTCAAAGCGGGCATGCCCAGCGACACCGTCAAGAAGCTCGGCGACACCCAGGCATGGACCAAGGCGCTCGACGCCGCGATCATGAACGAGGCCGAAGCAGAGCGCTGGGAGATGCAGTATCAGGCTCCCGGCAGCAGCAAGCTTCTGCCCGAGGGCCGCGCTGGCTTCGTGCTGGGCAAGCAGACCGTCGACAAGCCTGTCGTCGCCATGATCGGCAACGCGCTGCCGACCTATGATGGTGCAACGCGCACGGCCACGCCGCCCCAGGATCTCATCGACCGCGATCAGCTGTCGAAAACGATCCAGACCATGACGGCCAAGGGCTATGCCATCGCTACGACCTATGAGGAAGGCGTGGGCCTCGCCGTGCTCGAAGAAGCTGCGAAGGTGAAGGGCGCTGAAGTCCTTGTCGCTGCTCCCGCGAACCCCTTTGCTGCAAGCCCTGAAATGCGGGTGGCCCTGGGGAAGCTGATGGAGAAGGAAAACGTGACTCTCGTCACGCATACCGCCGTGGCGCCGCATACCTTCGAGACGAAGGACGCGGTCCATACGCGCTATGCCGAACTGCGTAGCGCCATGCACGACACCGTCGCTTCCATGTCCGACATGGCGCTCGTCGTGCAGGCATCCTCGAGTGACCAGTCGCTTCACATCGTCGACAAGATGAACGCGCAGGACAAGCCCGTCGCCGTCATGATCCCGGATGATGTCTCGCTGGCATCGACCGAGGCCTACCGCGGCAACCTCAAGCTGGCACGCGGCGGCGGTCTCACTCGCATCGAGAGCCTCTCGCTCGCATCGGTGCCGACGCCCCAGGGTTACGCAGCGATCAGCGACGAAGACACCGAGGTGAAGCTGATCGACGGTGCAATGCGAGGCAATGCGGGTACCTTCCAGTCCGCTCGCATTGCTCGCAGCGACATGGCTCGTGGTGGCCACC
>JAPYSD010000795.1 GCA_029936705.1 Croceicoccus sp.
GGATATGCGGGGTGGCGCGCAGCCTTTCGGCGACGGTCGCTGCATGTTGGAGAGCTTCGCTGGCCATGTTCCAAGCCCATAATCGGCGCGGGGCGGCCTGCAAAGGGGGAAGGCGGTGCGGCGGCCTGTCGCTCCGCGCCTATTTGCCTTGCTCATGCAACACGCCGCGCGCATACGCTCTGCGGCGATGGGCAGGCACGGCGATTTCGCGAACGACAGGGCGCACGGGGCGCGGGCGAACGGATTCAGCCTGATCGAACTGCTGGTCGCGCTGTTCGTGCTGGCGCTGCTGGCCAGCGTGGCGGTGCTCTCGCTTCCCGACAGCGGCAGCGACCTGCGCCGCAGTGCCGAGCGTTTCGCCGCCCGCGCGGGCGCGGCCCGGGACGAGGCGATCGTCACCGCGCGGCCCGTGTCGGTCGTGGTCGGTCCGGCGGGCTATTATTTCGAGACTCGCGGCGACACCGGCTGGCAGCCGCCGACGGCGCGCAGCCTGCAGGGCGGCGACTGGCCGACGGACACGGCGGTGATGCAGGCGGGGGCCGAGGATGCGGGCGGTGCCGGGGGCAATCGGCGCATCGTCTTCGACAGCCTGGGCCTGGCGAGCGAGGATGCGCGCATCACCCTGACCCGCGACGCGCATGATGCCGCCGTCACCATCGCGCGCAACGGCGACATCCGCACCGAGGCTAGCCAATGAGCGGCAACAGGACACGCCGCCGCAACGGCTTTACCCTGATCGAGATGCTGGTAGCGCTGGCGATATTTGCGCTGGCGGCGCTGGCGCTGCTGCGCATGGAGGGGGCATCGATCTCGCGCACCGCGGACCTGGACCGGCGGCTGGTGATGGAAGTGACGGCTCGCAACCTGGCCGCCGAGTGGCTGAGCGATCCGATCCCGCCCGCGCTGGGCGACGAGAGCGGGGTGGTCGAGAACGCGGGCCGTCGTTTCGCATGGAGCCGCCGCGTCGATGCGCCCGAAGCGTTTCCCGGTCCGATCCGCATCCTGATGGCCGTGCGCGAAGTCGGCCAGCGAGCCGCCGCCGCCGCAGCCAGCAGCGCCGTT
>JAPYSD010000317.1 GCA_029936705.1 Croceicoccus sp.
GTGTGTTCCCATCCCGTCCAGCGCCTTTGCCGAACAATCGGAAGCCGAAAAGCAGGAATGGATGGTCCGGAGCGGCACCATGGTGGCCCGCACCACCAGCGAGCTTGCCGATACGATCGGCGTGTTCGATCGGCACACGCCGCAAAGCGTGCCCCTCTCGGTACTGGAGGAAGAGCTTGGCACGGTCGACGGCCGGGCAGCAGAGCGCTGCTCGCATGCCATCGCGGCGATGATCGAAAGCCGCGAAACCCAAGGCCATCACGGCTGGTAATGCAGCGTCAGGGTCCGATTGCTTTATAGCATGAGCGGGTTTATTGCAGCGCGAACAGCACGGCGCGGCGCTGATCGATTACATTTAGCCCAGCTGTCAGTCACTTGGTGCGGATCTGCCGCCAGGCCCAAGCGAATTCGGGGATTGTCACCATGTCGGGATTGGGGAAGCGGTTGCCTTCGCTAAGACCGGAATCGCCCGATCTGCTACATCTCGATTTCCTGCGCCTGCTGGCATCCTACGGCATCGTGCTCGTGCATTTCCGCACCAATCTGCTGTCCCCGTTTGCCGGGCGAGAGTCTATCGCGCAAAACCTCGACGGCTTTGCGCTTTGCGTGGACCTGTTCTTCGTCATCTCCGGTTTCGTGATCTCGTGGGTCTATCGCGGGCGGATCGACGGTTTCCCCAGCTACGGAAAGTTCTTGCGCAAACGTCTTGCGCGCCTGGTGCCGCTGCACTGGGCGACGCTGCTTTTCTATGTGTTGGCATGGGGCGCGGGAACGGCAGTAGGGGCCAGCTTCGACAGGGCCGAGAAATATGATTTCGGCTGCTTCGTTCCCAACCTGCTGATGATTCACGCCTGGGGCGTGTGTGACGGACCAAGTTTCAATTCGGTCAGCTGGTCGATCAGCGCGGAAATGGCGATGTATGTCGCGTTCCCGCTGATGTTCTGGGTCGCAAGCCGCTCAACCGCCGCCTTCGCCGTCTTTTTCGCGGCACTCGTTGCATCGCTGTATCTGTTCAGCGGGGAACAGTTCTGGGCCGAACGGACCTATAACCTCGGCGTACTGCGGGCCCTGCCGGGTTTCTGCTTCGGCATCCTGCTTTATCGCCACCGTGACAGGCTGGCAGGGATCGCGGGCGCGCGCTGGTGGCTGGCGGCGGCGCTGGTCCTGTTCGGTACGGCGGCGGCGGCGGGACTTGGCAAGCCCTGGCTGCTGCCGATTGCCTATCTTATCCCGCTGCTGGGTGTCGCCGCGGACATGCAAGGGCAGGTCGGACCCTGGGTTCGCTCACTGGCTCCGGGAGGCAGGCTTACCTATTCGATCTACATGCTGCACCCGATCGTGCAGTCCGTCTTCATCGTGCTGATCGGCAAGAAATTGCTGCAACTGGACGGCATGGTGCTGACAGTCTGGACGCTGCTCGCCTTTCCCCTGGTCGCGATCGTCGGCTATGCCTCGCTGTTCCTGTTCGAGGAACCTTCACGCAAGCTGCTTTCCGGCAAGAGTCGCAGGCCATCTGTCGACGCACGCGGTGAGCGGATTTCCATCTAACCTGCATGACTGCCAATTCCGGAGCCACGACGCCGATGAAGGTCCTCTACGTTCGCGAGAACGTCACCAAGCCGAACTGGGGCGCGCGTGCCACCAGCATGGCTCTGCGGCAATTGATCGAGCAGGACCATGAAATAATCGGTTCCGTTCGATCCGGACCGATGGGCCGGTGGTATCGCGATGCGCAAAAGGTGCCGCTCCCGGTTTACGAGGGTCTGGCCGCGGCGCTCGACCGCCAGAAGGTGCGGCGCATTCCCGGGGTCGGCCCGTTGTCGCAGCAACTGCTGGGCGCGCTGGGCACGCCGCGTGCCATGACCCACGATCTCGACCGCAATGCCGCACTGGTCCGGCGCGCGGCGCAGCATCACCGCGAGATCGCGCGTGCACTTGGCGACATCGACCGCTGCGATGCGCTGATGATGAACATGGAAGGCGACGGCATCTTCCCCGCCGAACCGCGCCGCCATTTGCTGTTCTTTCTGACGCTGATCCATCTCGCTGCGAAAGCGGGCAAGCGCGTCTATGTGTTGAACGGCATGCTGTCCGCCGACCCGCGCACGGGCATCAACGAAGAGACGCTGGCCCTGGCGCGCGAAACCTTGAGCCGCGCCGATCTGCTGACGCTGCGCGAACCGGTATCGAAGGCGTTTCAGGAAGAGCACATGCCGAACGTAAACACGGTGATGCGCCCCGATGCGGTTTTCACATGGCAGTCCATGTTCGCCGATCGTGATCCCCATGCCCGGTATCGGCCCAGCGCCTTGTGGACCTTCTTCGACAAGTCGGGCGTTTCCCTGCCCGAACAGGTCAAGCGCCCCTATGTAGCCATAGGCGGCAGTTCGGCCGCGAACTGGCAGCTTGGCAAGACGCGCGAGGCCTATGTCAATCTGGTAGGCGAAGTGAAAAGGCTGGGCCTGGGGGTCGTACTGGTCGAATCCTGTCACGGAGACTCGTTCCTTCGCGCCGTAGCGCGCGAAACAGAGGCCGCGTTCATACCCGTTCGCACGCCGATCGCCGCTGCCGTGGCGATCCTTGCTCAGGCGCGGCTGTTCATTAGCGGGCGCTGGCATCCCTCGATCATGGCGTCGCTCAACGGTACCCCCAGCGTGTTTCTGGGATCGAATTCGCACAAGACGCTCAGCATCCAGCAACAGCTCGAATATCCGCACCCGCACGAATACCCGGTCGCGCCAGGCCCCGCCGATTGCCGCTCGATTGTCGAAGAGGGTGCCGCCCTGCTAGAAGCGGGCGGCGCGGAGCGTGAACGGATAATGCAGGTGGCGCAGCGTCTCGGCGTCGAAGCGGCAGCCTTGCGGGGCGATCTGGTGAGCTGACGCGCCGGGCGAACGGGAAACTGGAATGGGATTAGGTGTCCTGCGCAATCGAGTGGCCCGCGAAGCCGGCGTGTACCTGTTCGGTACGGTCCTCAACCGCATTTTCCCCTTCCTGCTGCTGCCGCTTTACACCCGCGCCATGTCGCCGGTCGAATTCGGCAAGTGGGGCTATGCCATGGCCATCCTGCAGGCGCTTTTCATTGTCGGCGACCTTGGCCTGAACGCCGCCACCACCCGGCTGTATTACGAAGATCGGGAATCCGAGAACCGGTCGGATTTCCTGTTCGTCAGCTTCATCACCCGGATTGCCACGGTACTTGGCGTGGGTTTGCTGCTGGCCCCTGTGCTCATGGTGTCGTGGGGTGCGGTTACAGGGCACGAGCTCGAAGTGATGCCGTTCCTGCCCCTGCTGATCGGCTGCATGATCGTGCAGGGCATCGTGTCGTTCAATCTTGCCAGCGCGCGGGCGACGCGCGACCCCGGCCAATTCATTCGCATCCAGGTGTCGCAATCCATCATACAGGCCGGCGCCAGCGCGGTTCTGGTGCTGGCGGGATGGGGCGCGGTCGGACCATTGGCGGGGTTCTTCGTCGGAGGCGCGGGTACCGCCCTTGTCGTCGGCTGGCTGTTCGTCAGGGCGCATCCGCCGCAAGGCACGCTGGACTGGAGCCAGGCGCGGACACTGCTCGTCTATGGGATCAAGTTCGTGCCGACCGCGGCCACGCTTTGGCTAAAGCGGTTGGCTGACCGGATCATCATCGGACGGCTGCTGACGATGATCGACCTTGCGGTGTACCAGGTCGCGGCCAGTGGCATTGCACCGCTTGCCATCGTTCTCGGCAGCTTCAATTCCGCCTACCTGCCCTATTTCTTCGAACAACGCAGAAGCGGCAGGGGCGATTTGCGAAAGCTGGCAGAAATTGACACGGTCATCGTGGCGGCGCTGGCATGGATCGTGACCGGCACGATGATGATCGGACCGGAGCTTGTCCGTATCCTGGCCCCACCGTCCTATGGCGCGGCGGCATCACTGGTCCCCCCGCTGGTACTCACGGCGTTTCTGGGCGGCGCGGCGCTTCAGTTCAACAAGGAGATCCTGTTCCACAAGCGACCGGGCATCGTCAGCATCGTGACGACGGTTCCCGCCCTGATTGCCGTCGCGGCCAATTTCTACCTGATCCCGCGCGTCGGCATCGCGGCGGCGGCATGGGCGGGGGCCGGCGCCTCTGCGTTGACGCTGTTGGGAAGCATCATTGCCATGCGGCGGCTGGAACAGACGCCGCACCGCTTCGGTCTAATCTTCGCGATTTGCGCGATCACGGGGGCAGCGGCGCTGATGTTTGCCTGGCTAGCCGATATGGCGCCCTTCGCGATCCGGTCGCTGGCCTATCGCGCTACGCTCGGAGTGGTTTTTGCCGGATCCGTTCTGCTGGCCGCGCTGCCAAGCATTCTGGCTTTGGCGTCCATGCGGCGCGGTTCGTCGGCGCGCGCCGCGAGCAAATAGGCACGCCGTCCGGGTAGATCAGTCCGAGGCGAAACAAGGCTCCAGCGTATCGAGATTGCGCTGGGTAATATCCCACAGGCGCTGCTTTTCCTGATCCATGACGCGGTAGAAGCCGTCACGATCCGCATCGAAGTGTTCGACTCGTTCGACCATCTTGTCAATCATGTGCGGATCTTCCAGGTCGATGGCATAGTCGCCCAGCTTCACCTCTTCGAGGAAATAGCGCACCTTGACGTGGTTGATGATACCCATGACCGGGACACCCAGCCCATACGGCAACATGACGCCATGGCCGCGCATGCCGATGACCAGCGTCTTTTCACGGTAATATTGTGCAATCCCCTCGGGCGACATCATGTCCAGCATTTTAAGCGTGAACGGGACCCCGGCGTCGCGAAACACCGGTACTGCGGCGAGCTCCTCGGCGGTGTGGGTCGCGACGTGTATTTCCCAGCCATCCCGATGCAGGCGTTTTGCCAGTTCGCCGATGCGGCGGATGTTCTCCATCTTCTCGATCAGGCCTATCCGCTGGAAACCCATGAAAAGGACGAAGGTGACGGAT
>JAPYSD010000318.1 GCA_029936705.1 Croceicoccus sp.
TGCTGGTCGGCGACGACGTGTCGGGGATGATCGACTTCTATTTCGCCTGCACCGGCCCCATGGCCTACGACATCGCGGTCACCCATGCGGCGTGGAGCTTTTCGCCCGATGGCCGCACGTCCAACCGCGCCATCGGCGATGCGCTGCTGGATGGCTATCGCTCTGTCCGCATGCCGGGCGGGCAGGAGCGCGCCGCCCTTCCCGCGCTGGCGCAGGCGGCCTGCCTGCGTTTCCTGCTGACCCGCGCCTATGATTGGCTGAATACCCCCGCCGACGCGCTGGTGACGAAAAAGGACCCGCTGGCCTTCCTGCGCCGCCACGCCTTCTACCGCGAGCAGGGTGCCGCGCTGTTCGAGGCGCTAGGCTGATCATGGCCGAGGTCCAGATCTTCACCGACGGGGCGTGCAAGGGCAACCCCGGCCCCGGCGGCTGGGGCGCGATCCTTCGCGCCACCAGGAAGGACGGGGGCGAGACCGAGAAGGAAATGTCCGGATCGGAACCCGCCACCACGAACAACCGCATGGAGCTGACCGCCGTAATTCGCGCCCTGTCGGCGCTGAAACGGCCCTGCCATGTCGAGCTTTACACCGACAGCAAATACGTGATCGACGGCATCACCAAGTGGGTCTTCGGCTGGCAGAAGAAGGGCTGGAAGACAGCTGCGAAAAAGCCGGTGCTGAACGAGGACCTCTGGCGCGAACTCCTCGACGCCGTGCGCCCGCACCAGGTCGACTGGCACTGGGTGAAAGGCCACGACGGCCATCCCGAAAACGAACGCGCCGACCAGCTCGCCAGCGATGCCGCACTGGCGGCAAGGTCTTGAGGCCAACGCAACGCCGACAGATTACCGGAATGGCGGTATGGCCCTTCCTTTGACGCTCGCCCCTTCAGGAAAGCCTTAGCGCCGGAAGATAGCCTGCATATTCCAGGCGCATCATGGACGTGATCGCATATTTCGCCGCAAGCCCGCGCATGGTGGGCCTGAACATCAGGTTCCAATCGTACCTGTTCTCGTGCGGAGACCAGCGGGTCTTGGAAACGTCCCTGCCGACAGACAGGTTCAGTGTGTCCTTGCCGGCCTCGATGGAGTGCTTGATGACCTCGTAGACCAGCGTGGTCGCGACACTGTATTTGCCGAACTCGGCCTCATAGCCGGAGTAGTAGAGATACATTGCATGCCGCGTTTCGAAGCCGAGCCGGGCCGCCACGATCCTGTCCTGATGCTCCATCAGGAATAGCCGCAATCCCGATGTCTCGGGGTCGCCCGCAAGCGCGTCGATGAACTGCCGCGCGTATTCCTCTCCGAACACGTTGCGATGATGGTTCCCGTGGGTCTGTTCCGCGCGCAATTTGTGAAGGCGATAGAACTCGGGAAGAGAGGCGCGGATGGCCTCGGGGTCGCGCAAGCACCGGAAGACAAGCTCGACATTGTCCCGCTTGGCGCTGTTATAGCACTTCCTGATCGATTCCTTGATGTTGCGCTTCAGCTTCGAACGGAACGACGCCAGGTCGGGCTCAAGCGGCACGCAGAAACTCTCGACCAGCGGGCGGGTCGGATGCGGGACCGAAACCTTGCCGTAAAGATCTGCCACCTCGGCCGGACCTGCCGGCAGCGATATGACTTCCCAATGGTGATAACGCGTCTGCAGATAGGAAATGAACGCCGAATAGGCTGCGTGCGCTTGCCCCTCCCTGACCAGGCCCGTGCGCAATTCGGTCAGGATGTTGTCGGCACCCAGCGGCTGCAGATAGCTTATGACGGGTACGCCCTTCACGGCGATCTTCTGGCGAAGCATCGGAAAGATTCCGATCACTTCGCTTCCCGTCTCGACGATGAAGATCTGCAATATCCGTGCCGAAGAACCTCTGGCGCGGCCGAATTGCTCCCACCACTTCTCGTTATAGAACAGCGTCTGAAACGGCTCGCAAATGCTCGGCTGTTCTTCCAGCCGCTTCCAGGCCCTCCGTTCGCGATCGGTCAGCTTCGCGAAATTATCGATGATGCGGACTGTCGGTTCGGGACCAGCACTATCAACGATAGCGGGCGCCTCCGCCTTTCGCGCGTCGAGGTCCTCATCATCGGGTGCGACAGGTTGAGCCTCGTTCATAACTTCGGGAATCCGGCAAGAGGCCTCTCAATCCTCGCCGGATTGTCCCTGGAAAGGAGATGGGCCGATGATGGCGTCGTTTGCGCGACTGAATGAAGCTCTACTACCGCCGCCGCGCCTTGCTCTCAAGCACGGCTTTGGGAAAACGGTCTTACCCAATGCGGACGGGAAAAGTTCGCCGCGCTGGCCAAGATGCCGAACCGATGGATGCGCGCATCAAACGGCCCTTGCCCGCCCCGTGAAGAGTTGGGATACGGTTGCAGTCACGCGCTCCGATCAAGCGGCGAGGGTCATTGGCCAATCCTGGTGAACAACATTCGGCAAGTTCGGCACGCGGGCGCGACGATCCCCCAGGGGTCGAGACACCGCTTCGAAATTGCGATTATCGCGCCAACGCTTTGGCAGCGATCGCCGAGCTGGGCAGCGAGGGGAAATTCGTCGTCCCGCTGGGCGTGCTCGGCCCTTTCTCCCAGTGGCTCGGATGGCCGGACTGGCTGCGCGAAGGCACATCGCTGACGGGCTGCGGTGCGCTGCCGCAGCGTATCTCGATGGCCGACGACATCACGGTGACCGCCAATTTCCTCGAACGCGGTCATGGCCCCGAACTCGTCCGCAAGACGCTGGAGACCAACCGGCTCATCACTGGGCCGACGGCGTCGATCATCATCCGGAACGCGCCCGACCTAGAGCAGGCGCTGGCACATCTGACCTCGCTCATCGACGCGACCAACATGAACATTTCGCTTCGCCTTGAAACGGCGGGTGAGCGGGCGGCGGTCAGTGTCGCGCAGAAACTGCCGCTGGGCGCGATGCTGGACTTCGTGGCGGCGATCAGGCTCGTGCTGGTCATGCGGACCATCGAATGGTTCCTGCTGGACGATCTGCGCGATGTTGCCCTGCACCTTACCCTGCCGCACGATGCTTTGGTCGAGGACGCGCTTTCCCGCCGGTCGATCGATGTCCGGATGGGATCGTCCGACAACCGCATCTGCTTTCCCGCCGACTGGCTGGATACGCCGAACCCCGATTATGATGCGTCGCTGTGGCACATCGCGTTGCTGAGATTGCGCAAGGCGGAAGAGGTCAAGGGCAACCGCGACCTGGCCGAGCGTCTGCGCGGCATGATCGCGGCCGATCTCAGCGCCCATGGCAAGGTCCTGCGCCTGAAGGAGATCGCGGCGCGCGAGGGTGTGACGGTCAGGACGCTCGCGCGGCGCCTGGCTGCGACCGGGGTGAAGTTCCAGGACATCGTCGACCAGGAAAGGCGCCGACTGGTCGATGGGTTGATCGCGGACGCGTCCCTGCCGCTGGGGAATGTCGCCCGGATGTGCGGCTATTCCAACCTGTCGAGCTTTGGCCGCGCGGTCCAGCAATGGCACGGCCGTTCACCGGGAGCGTATCGGGACGAGCTGGCCCGGGACATCTCCGACTGAACTGTCCGTAGCGGCCAAACCCCGATGTCCTGATCTGTATATCGCATGTCACGAAATGTGCGTTGCACCGCGCAGCCATTGATAACTTAATGACACATCTGTTTATTTTGGCATTACGCCAAGATATCGCGACCGGCCCGAACGGGTGAATAGAAGAACAAACAGGGAGAGGATGTCGCGCGACAGGACGCGGTTCGGGGGCAAGTAAACAGGACTTGCGACACGCAGCTTCACCTGATCGGATTTCATGGCTTCAACAGCAACGACACAAGGGGCGCATATGTATAATGCCATCCGCCGAATTGCCGTCTGCACACTCTTGCCAGCAATTTTGATACCGTGCGCGCCGACCGTCGCCGCACAGGACCGCGACCGCGATGACGGATATTACGGCGGCGTGGACATGCACCTCGTCTGCTACGGCGAAGGTGCGAAGCAGCAGGCCGAAACCGTTCCGACCCTGCACTGGAGCCGCCGCCACCACGAGCTCGAGACCGACTATGCGACCATCATGGCGCGGCGCGAATTCGAAAGCATGGTCCAGATCGACATCCACGGCGACGAAGGCCACATCTGGCTGCCCAAGAAACTGGTCCCGCCGATCCATTCGGGCGGAGAGGACGGCTGGTGGGAACTGGACGACCTGCAGGTTGGCTATGCGGAAATCACCGCCAGGTACCGCCTCAACGGGCTGAACAAGCCCAAGGTGAAGATAAACCGCCAGACCGGCCATATCAGTGTCGACGGGATGGAGGATTTCCGCGGCACCTGCGAGGAACATAGTGCCGACGATGAACGCCGGTTCTGAACTGCCCTGAAGATGATGGAGGCGTGAATGCGTAGCGTTGTTCTGGCTTCAACTTTCGCCCTGCTTCTCTCCGGCTGCGGATCGGGAGCCGAGGCCCCTCCCGCTTCGGAGCCGGAGGGAAGTTCCCCGGGCGCTGCCGATACCGTGATGCCTGACGCGCCTTCCGATGTCGCCGAAGCACCCGCGCCGGCGGCGATGCCGGCCGCGGACGGACCCGCAAGCGCTTCCGCATCCGGCCCCGATGCCTCGCTGATGCCGCGCATACCGCTGTTCAACGCGACCTGCGGCACCGGGATCGAGGTTCATGCCGACGAGGGCGGACCGGTCTTCATCGATGGCGAGAAAACCACCCTCCAGAAATTCAACGACAATTATTTCGAGGCTACCCGCGACGGAACCACGATCTCGATCTCGTTCCAGCCCGACGGCTCGCTGGGGCTGAGCTTCACGGGGCCCAACCGGGCGAACGGAATCTGCACGCTCAAGTAAGGCGGCGCGGCCATGTACCCGCCGGACAGTGAAGGAGATACGTCGATGCTGAAGCGTGCCATGACCGGACTGGGCCTTGCCGCCGCCCTCTGGGTCGCTC
>JAPYSD010000796.1 GCA_029936705.1 Croceicoccus sp.
TTAGAGCGGTTTCCATTCATTCCGGTTCATATCCGCAGGATTTGAAGTAATTGGTGCACTCTTCGGGCTGGAAGATGTCGACGAGTCTGCCGATGAGGTCCCACAACCCGGTGACGGTTCGCTCGCCCGCCTTGCGGAGCATGGCCTTGAGCCGGGAGAAGGCCTTCTCGATAGGGTTGAAGTCCGGGCTGTACGGTGGAAGGAAGCGCAGGGTCGCACCGGCTGCTTCGATCCGTTCTTTCACGGCGACCCGCTTGTGGCTCGAGAGGTTGTCCATGATGACGACGTCGCCGGGCCGCAGTTCGGGCACCAGCACCTGCGCGACATAGGCTTCGAACCAGTCGCCGTTGATGGGTCCGTCGAGCACCATCGGCGCAACCATGCCGGTCATGCGCAGGCCAGCGACGAGCGTGGTGGTCTTGCGGTGGCCGTGCGGGAAGCCCATCCGCAGCCGCTCGCCCTTCGGGCAGCGCCCATGGCTGCGGGTCATGTTCGTGGCCGTCCACGTCTCATCGATGAAGACGAGGCGCTCGGGTTCGAGGTCGATCTGGCCGTCGAACCAATGCTGACGTTGCCTCAGGACGTCGGGACGGTCCTGCTCGATCGCGTGGCCGGTCTTTTTTTGCGCGTGATCCCGTGGCGGACGAAGAAACGATGCACCGTGCCGATCCCGACCAGGGCACCGCGCTCGATCAACCGCGCCTGAACCTCGACCAGGGTCATGTCTCCCTGTTCGGCGATCAACTCACGGATGAAAGCGCCATGGGCCTCGATCTTGCCCGAATGCCGGTCGCCACCGCGCGGCTTGGCCACAGCCCGGCCATGTTCCAGCGCAAGTCGTCGCCAGCGGATCGCACTCGACACGCTGACCCCAAAGCGCGCCGCCGCGGCACGGCAGCTCAGGCCGCTATCGATCGCTGCGACAACCCGGTCCCGAAGATCCTGTGAAAGCGTTCGTGCCATCCATGCTGGCCTCCTGCCACCAGCAGGAAGTCTGAATCACAACGCAGCCGAAATGGGAATCCCCACCGAGTCAGTTCGTGTGGAAACCGCTCTAA
>JAPYSD010000319.1 GCA_029936705.1 Croceicoccus sp.
GCCTGCCTGTGCGCGGCGGGGCCAATGCTGGCGGGCGCGGCTGCCGGTCAGACCGCGCAGCAGGTCGATGCGGCCGATCCCGCTCCGATTGATCCGGTCGCCATCGCGGCGCTGGACGACATGGCGGCCTATCTCCAGACGCTGACATCCTTTCGCGTCGACGCGGACACGACGAGCGAAATCGTTCTGGATAGCGGGCAGAAGATCCAGTTCGGCGGCACGGTCGACATGATCGTCCGCCGCCCCGACGCCTTCAAGGTCGTGTCGCAGGCCGATACCCGCACGCGCGAGATGTTCTACGACGGCAAGTCGTTCACCATCTTCGCGCCGCGCCTTGGCTATTACGCCAGCTTCGACGCTCCGCCATCCATCGGGCAGACGCTGGACGCAGCGCGCACCAATTACGGGCTTGAGGTTCCGCTGGCGGATCTCTTCACCTGGGGTACGGACCAGACGATGCGATCGCGCGTCAAGGAAGCCATGGTCATCCTGCCCGAAACGGTCGGCGACCGCAGTTGCATCCACTACGCCTTTCGGCAGGACGACGTGGACTGGCAGCTCTGGCTCGAAGACAGCGACCGGCCCTTGCCCTGCAAGCTCGTGATCACGAGCACCGACGATCCCTCGATGCCGCAATATTCCTCGGTCCTGCACTGGGACCTGACGACACCGGTATCGGCGGAAGACCTCGGCTTCGATCCGCCCGATGACGCGCATCGAATTACCTTGGCCGAGGTCGAGGAAGCTGTGGGAGAGGGGGAATGAACATGATAGCGAACTGTATCGCACTGGCAGCAGCCGGAATGCTCGCCGCAGCGTCCGGTCCAGCCGGCGCCGTCCCTGTTCAACAGCCGGGTTTCGATCCCCAACGCCCGATCGCGTTCGGGACGACCGAAACGGCGTCGATCTTCGCGTTGCAGGACCGTTCAAGGGCGCGCTCCGCCAAGGCCACGCGGGCCGCTCCGTCCAGGCCGAAGCCCCAGGCACGCAGCAACGCAAGGTCCAGCGTCAACCATACTGATCGGAATACGAACCGCATCAACCGCGAGCGCAGCAGCAACCGCAACAACAACAACCGCTACACCAATGTCAGCAACAACAACGTCAACGTGAACGTCGACCGCGACGTGCATTACGACGACCACCATCACCACGATCATTGGGACGATTGGGACGACGACTGGCATCCCTGGGCGACTGCCGCAGCCGTGACCATGACGGCTGCGGTCGTCGGCAGCATCGTGGCAAGCATTCCGCCCGATTGCAGCACCGTCGTGGTCAACGGCATCAGCTATTCGCAATGCGGCAGCACCTGGTACCAGCCGCAATATTACGGCTCGTCGGTGCAATATGTGGTGGTGAACCCGCCCCGCTGACCGAACGCCGTGTCGAAGTTTGGAGATCGCGCATGACCGTGGCTCTCGCGCTGAAACTGATGATCATGATCAGTGTGATCCTGATGCTGTTCGCGCTTTCGCTGCGCGCAAAAGTGTCGGACCTTGGTCATCTGGTGACCCATTGGCGGCTGGGGCTGGGCGCTTTCGTGGCCATGTTCGTCATCGTTCCGGCGGCGGCGGTCGCGATCAGCTTCGCCTTCGACCTCGACCCGGCGGTAAAGATCGCACTGGTCGCCATCGCACTGTCGCCGATCCCGCCGGTCCTGCCGGGCAAGCAGGTCAAGGCCGGCGGACATGCCTGTTACATCACCGGCCTGCTGTTCGGCGCGACCATCGTCTCGATCTTCGCGGCGCCGCTGGGCCTCTATCTCGTCTCGCGGCTGTTCGACTTCGACGCGCAGATCGGTTTCGCCGCCATCGCCATGCCGCTGGTGCTGACGATCCTGCTGCCCTTGCTGCTTGGCATCGCGTTTGCGTCCATGCTTGACCCCGCCCGGATCGAAAGGCTGAGCGGGATCGCGACCAAGCTGGGCGGCGTCCTGCTGCTGATCGCCGCGCTGGGCCTGTTGATCGGCATCTTCCCGCGCATGCTGGAAGTAATCGGGAACGGAGCGCTGCTTGCACTGGCCGTGCTCGCGCTGGTGGGGCTGGGTGCGGGTTATGCGCTGGGCGGGCCGGATCCGGGGGATCGGGCCGCGCTGGGCCTGGCAAGCTCGACCCGCCATCCCGGTGTCGCGCTGGCCATCGCGGCCAACGTGTTTCCCGACAACGCGCTTGCGCCCGCCGCCATCCTGCTGTCGCTGCTGGTCGCGATGGTGGTGTGCATCCCGTTCATGCGGCTGATCACCAGGCACCGCGGACCGGCGGCAGCCTGATAGCCCGCCTAAAGCATAGGGAATCGCGCGTCAGAAACTGGCCTGCGCGATCACCGCCGGGCCCGACAATTCATAACGCATGCGCCCGTTCCAGTTGTCCTTGTCGACCCCAAGCCGGTATTCGACGTAGCGATAGGCGATGCCCAGCGCGATATTGTCGGTGATCGCATACACCCCGGCCTGCGCATTGATCAGCTTGCCATCGTAATCGTCAATCTTGAGCGAGAGGTAGTCGATACGCGCATTGGCCTCCAGCGCGCCGCCGATGCGCCAGCTTCCGTACAGGCCGACCGTGGGCAGCGGGGCCAGTACGCTTCGCCTGCGCAGGGGCGTTTCGGCTTCGAATTCGTTGCCCGCGATCTCGCCCTCGATCGAGACGGTGAAATCGGTGGCGTGAACGCCGATCGCGGCGCCGACTTCCATGTCGGGCCGCCGGATGAAGGAATAACCGACCGTCAGGCGATAGACTTCGCTGTCGAAGCCGCTCCCGACCCTAGCGTCGATCGGATAGGTCACGTCGTCGAACTGGATCTCGCGGTCGAGCGTCACGGCCCCGCTGCGCTTGAGCTTGAAGAAGTCGAACCCGACCACGACCCTGCCGAAGCGCGAGCCGATCGATACGGCGGGCAGGAAGTCCCGGTCGTCGAGGTTCAGGTCCCTTTCCAGGTCGATGTCGGTCCCGATCTGCTGCGCCGTTTCGGCAGTGACGCGGACGTCGGTGTCGACCTTGGGGTAATAGGCCTGGACGTTGATCCAGGTGTCGTTCGACAGGCTCTGCGCCCGTGCTGCCGGTGCGGGCCAGATCGCGGTCGTGGCGGCCGTGCCGAACAGCAGCGCCAGCGTTTCGCGGCGGTAGGACATGTCTCGTTCCCTCCTGCTATCGAGCTTATCAGGCCCGATCCGGCCCGGCATCGGTAGAAACCCGCGATGCCGGGGGTTGCGGTGCCGGTATGTCGTCCCACTCGATCCGCTGGGTCGAAGGCACGATGCGAACGCCCATGGCGGCAAAACGCCGCAGCAGTTCCAGCAGGATACGTTCTTCCAGCAGCCGCCCCTCGGCATGCGTCTTGCGGGTCAGGCAGCAGCGGATCAGAAGCTCGAAACCCGACGGGGCAAACCCCTCGAACCGCACGGGGGAGGAGGTCGGGATATAGGCGGGATCGGCCTGCAGCGTTTCGCGAGTGGTTCGAAGCACCTGCTCGAGCTGTTCGGGAGCGGTCTCGTAGGAAAGAGTGAAGCGCTGTTCGACGAAATAGCGGTCGCGCAGGGTCAGGTTCTCGATATTCTCGCTGGCGAAACTGTTGTTGGGAATGGTCATCAGCGTCCGGTCGAGCGTCTGGATGCGGGTCGAGCGCATGCCGATGTCGATCACGTCGCCTTCCACGCCGCCGACCCGGCAGCGGTCGCCGATGCGGACCGGCTTGTCGGCCAGGATCATGACGCTGCCCACGATGTCCTCGACCGCCTTGCGCGCGCCAAGGGCCAGGGCGATGCCGCCGATTCCCAGCGCGGCGAGCCCGGTCGTCACGTCTATCGCGAAGGTCGCCAGGAAGGCGGCTATCGCCACCACGACCAGCCCAAGCCGGAACAACCGCGTGATGAAGTTCGACAGGCCGATCCAGGCCGGTTGCTCCCTGCGCCTCGACCAGTCGACGAGAAGGCGGTTGATGACGCCTGCCAGGCGCCAGGCGAGCCAGATGAACCCTCCGCCCACGGCGATACTGGCAAAGCGCTCGATCGATGCGCGCTCCAGCAGGCTGGCGCCAAGCGGTTCGGCCAGCCTTTCCAACGCCATGTAAACGCCCATCAGCACGAGCGGGGGAAACGCGGCGATCAGCAAGGCGGGCAGCGGTCGGCGCGCGCCTTGCCTGTTCAGGCCCAGCCTGCCGAAGAGAGCGTTGAGCCCCAGCAGGATGGCCGCGGACAATGCCAGCCCGCCGCCGATGATCATGATCCACACCGACAGCGGCGCGCCGAGGAAGATGGTCCGGTCGATGCCGATATCGTCGCCAGAAGCGATGTCCGCTGCGAGATCCTGCCGCTGGACGGCACCCAGCGTTTCGGCCGAGACCTGCCAGACCGCGGGTCCATCCTGCTGCTCGACGCGGCGGGCAAGGATGGGGACCGTGCCTTCGGGTAGCGCGAGCGTTCCTATCTCTTCCAGGTCCGCGGCCAGCCCATCGCCAAGATCGCCTTCGGGATCGATTGAGACGCTGAGCCGCTGCGCAAGCTCGCCGTAGCGGTCGAGAGCGAGCATGAACGCCCTGACCTCATCCGTCGATTCTTCGGTCCCGGCGTCCGCGCCTTCGATGTAGGGGCGGACCTCTCCAGCGTCGCCCGAGCCGAGCGCGTTGAACAGCCTGATCTGCATCGAACGCGGCGTTTCCCTGCCGTACGGATCGCTCGGCGCCTTCGAGGCCGTTTCCACGGCCGCGCCGCCGCCTTCACCGGCGGCGAGGGCCGGAGCCAGGCCGGACCGGGTCGCGACCAGCAGCAGCACCCAGCCAATGATGTGACGAGTGCTGCACGGGAATATCGGCATGGGCCTACCTTCGTCTCTGCAAACAATGCAGGACCGTTTTAGGCGGCAGGAAAACCCGGCCTATCGGGATCAACCCGGACCAGGCGATATTGATGGGAAACGCGGTCCGG
>JAPYSD010000797.1 GCA_029936705.1 Croceicoccus sp.
GTGACGCGCCCGCCGTCCAGCGCGATCAGCGTGATGCGGTCGAATCGCTCGATCGCGGTGACGAAATGGGTCGCCCCGCCCACCGCCTGCAGGTCCCTTGCCGAGAACATCAGCCAGCCCTGCCGCGTGGCGGTGCCGAAATCCCGCTTGCCGCATTGCCACGGAATCGCGGCCAGCCCCTTGCGCGAAGTCAGCGCCGCCGGCGCGATCCCGCCATTGGCGTGGCAGCTGGCGCGAACGCTGTGCGCGGCGTGATAGCCCGGCTGCGCATTCGCCGCAGACACGGCAAGCAGCGCAAGCGCCACCACCATCGTCCTCGCTGCGAATCTGCAAAACCTGCTCCACATGGCCGGGATAATCGCATCGCGTTCCTACGTTCGCGTTAACGATCCTCACACTTCGCAATTATCGGTCGCGTGGGCGCATCATTCGTCAGTTTATTGCGTTCTGCACGGCCGACCGGCCCGCCCACTGGCAATGGGCGCGGTGCGTCGCTACCTCATGCCGCATGAAGTTCGACATGAAATCGATGGCCCCGGCCGATCGCTATCGCCTGCTGGTCAACACCGTCACCCCGCGCCCGATCGCCTGGGTGGTCAGCCGCAATGCGGACGGCCTGCTCAACGCCGCGCCCTACAGCTTCTTCAACGTGCTGGGCAGCGAACCGCCGCTGTGCGTGCTGGGCATTGGCCAGCGCGCCGAGGGCGATCCCAAGGACACCGCGCGCAACATCGTCGAGGCGGGCGAGTTCACCGTGAACCTGGTGGGAGAGCACGACGCCCGCATCATGGTCGACACCGCCGCCGAGGCGCCCCGCGACATCAGCGAGATCGACGTGCTGGGCATCCGCACCCGTCCCGGCACCGCCGTATCGACGCCGCTGATCGCCAGCGCCCCCGCCGCACTGGAATGCCGGCTGTGGAAAGAGGTCGAGACCGGCGGCAACTTCACCATCATCCTGGGCGAGATCCTCGCGCTGCACATCGGGGACGAGTTCCTGTCCGGCCCCGACGACCGCCCCCGCGTCGATACCGAGGCGATGGGCCTGGTCGGACG
>JAPYSD010000798.1 GCA_029936705.1 Croceicoccus sp.
GGGCCGGATCGAGCGCCTGCTGGACGATCCGCGTGTCCGCCGCGACATCGCGGACGACGAGGACTGACCGGTCCGGCGCCGCGCGCGCCTTACAAAGCTGTGCAATTGATCGCGGGTTGGTTCCGTACGCTCTGGCCTGCGCCCGCGCCATCGGCATAGTGCGCCGATGGCCAAGCTCTATTTCTATTATGCCAGCATGAACGCGGGCAAATCGACCCAGCTTCTGCAGGCGGATTTCAACTACCGCGAGCGCGGGATGACGACCATGCTGTGGACCGCCGCGCTCGACCACCGGGGGGCGGACAAGCCGATCCATTCGCGCATCGGCTTGCAGGCGGATGCGCATCTGTACGACCCCGGCACCGACCTGTGGGACGCGGTTGCGCCGCATCACGCGGTCAGCCCGGTTGCCTGCATGTTGATCGACGAGGCGCAGTTCCTGACCGCTGCGCAGGTGTGGCAATGCGCGCGGCTGGCGGACGAGGCGGGCGTGCCGGTGCTGTGCTATGGGCTGCGGACCGACTTCCAGGGCGAGCTGTTCGAAGGATCGGCGGCGCTGCTGGGTATCGCCGATGCGCTGATCGAGCTGAAGGCGGTCTGCCATTGCGGGCGCAAGGCAACGATGAACCTGCGGATCGACGCGCGGGGCAACGCGATCCGCGAAGGCGAGCAGACCGAGATCGGCGGCAACGACCGCTATATCGCGCTCTGCCGCCGCCATTTCGTCGAGGCGAACCGCGGCTGATCGAAGCGGGCGAACGGAATAAGCGGAAGCGGCAGGTGCAATCCGGCGCCGGGCCGCCTATCTGACCCGCCATGTCCGATACCGTCATTCTTGCCGCGATCCTGATTCCCTGCCTGATCGTGGCCATCGTCTTTCACGAAGTCTCGCACGGCTGGGCCGCGCTGATGCTGGGCGACCCCACGGCCAAGGAAGCGCGGCGCCTGTCGCTTAATCCGCTGCGTCATGTCGATCCGGTGGGGACGGTGCTGCTGCCGGGCGTCATGGCGCTGGTCAGCGGGCCGATCTTTGGCTGGGCCAAGCCGGTGCCGG
>JAPYSD010000320.1 GCA_029936705.1 Croceicoccus sp.
GCTCTCGTCCACCTCGGACACGAAGGACCGCCCGTCGCCCACGCGCGCGCTGGCAAACAGCGCATCGTCTGAACGGAAGTTCTTCATCACCGCGCCGTTCATGATCGTCGGATCGCGCCCCGCCTGCGTCAGCACCCAGCCGGCCATGCCCGTGACGGTCGATTTCCCGCTGGTCCCGCCGATGGCCATGCCGCGATCCGCGCCGTTGAACAGCGCCGACAGCAGTTCCGCCCGGCTCATCCGCGCGCAGCCCAGTTCCTTCGCGCGGCGCACCTCGGGGACCGTGTCCTCGATCGCGGCGCTGGCGACCAGGATCTGGTCCCCGCTGGTCACGCCGCTGCCGTCCTGCGGGAACAGCGCGATGCCCTGCCGTTCGATCCAGGCGAATTTCTCGGCGCTGCGGCCCTGGTCGAAACTGCGGTCCGATCCCGCGATCGCCGCGCCGCGCCCGCGCAATATGCAGGCCAGCGGCAACATGCCCGACCCGCCGATGCCGCAGAAAAAGAACGGGCGCTCCAGCAGCGCGTCAAGGTCGGTCTTGCTCATGCCGTTCGTCGCTATTGAAGCAGGCCGCGCTTGGCAATGCGCGCCGGCCGCCCTAGCACTGCTTTTCATGATCCGTGTCGCCATCTGTGCACCGTCCGCCTCATTGCCCCGCGAACTGGCCGAACAGGTCCAGCACGTCGCCGCGGGCTACGGCGATGTCGAACTCCATTTCCACGACCAGTGCTTTGCCGAGGAAGGCCATTTCGCCGGACCGGACGAAGTGCGGCTGGCCGCGTTGGTCGAATGCGCGAACGACACGAACTATGACGCAGTGTGGTTCGCGCGCGGCGGCTACGGCTCGAATCGCATTGCGGAAGAAGCGATCGCCCGCATGGGCCCCGCTGCGCAGGGCAAGATCTGGCTGGGCAGCTCGGATGGCGGATATCTGCTGGGCGCGCTCTACAAGGCAGGGATCGGCAGGCCGGTGCACGCACCCATGCCGCTCGACATCAAGCGCGACCACGGCGCCGACGCGGTCGAGGCGGTGCTGTCGTGGCTGTCGGGCGATACGGCCCAGCTCGAACCGAACCTCGACGGCAGGCCGACGGCGGCCTTCAACCTGATGACGCTGGCGATGCTGTCGGGCACGCCGCTGATGCCCGACCTGTCCGGCCATGTCGTCATGGTCGAGGAGGTGAGCGAATATCTCTATGCCATCGACCGCCTGTTCTTCCACGTCACCGCGAACCTGCCGCGTTCGGTGCTGGGCCTGCGGCTGGGCCGGGTCAGCGACATTCCCGAAAACGACCGCCCCTTCGGCATGACCGCCCAGCAGATCGCCCGCCACTGGTGCGAGCGTACCGGCATCCCGTTCCTGGGAGAGGCGGATATCGGCCATGACGCGGCCAATCGCATCGTGCCCTTCGGCGTGACCGACCGCGACGCATCGCTGGGCCTGGCCGGTTTCACCCTTGGCAAGCCGCGTTCCTGGCAATAACGCGCCGCATTCGATACCAGCCAGTTCGAATTCAGCCCGCTCGAGAGGAGAGAGATCATGCGCGCATTCGTATTCCCCGGACAGGGCAGCCAGAAGATCGGCATGGGCAGCGATCTCGCCGCGTCCAGCCCCGCCGCCCGCGACGTGTTCGAGGAGGTGGACGACGCGCTGGAACAGAAGCTGTCCGCCATCATGGCCGACGGGCCCGAGGACACGCTGACCCTGACCGAGAACGCGCAGCCCGCGATCATGGCGAACGCCATCGCCACGCTGCGGGTGCTGGAAAAGGATTTCGGCATCGTGCTGGCCGACAAGGCCGATTACGTCGCGGGCCACAGCCTGGGCGAATATACCGCCCTGTGCGCGGTGGGCGCGTTCTCGCTGGCCGATACGGCGCGGCTGCTGAAATTGCGCGGCCGGGCGATGCAGGCGGCGGTGCCCGTGGGCGTTGGCGCGATGTGCGCGCTGCTGGGCGGCAGCGTCGAGGCTGCCGAGAAACTGGCGGAGGAAGCCGCGACCGATCCCGCGACCGGCGTGAAGGAAGTCTGCACGCTAGCCAACGACAACGACCCGACGCAGGTCGTGCTGTCGGGTCACGCGGGCGCGATCGACCGCGCCATCGTGCTGTCCAAGGAACTGGGCTTTCGCCGCGCGATGCTGCTGCCCGTGTCGGCCCCGTTCCATTGCCCGCTGATGGAACCCGCCGCGGCCGAGATGGACAGGGCGTTCGAGAGCACGAGGCCCCATGCCCCGCGCCTGCCGGTGTTCGCCAACGTGACCGCCAAGCCGGTCGCCGACCCCGAGGAAATCCGCAAGCTGCTGGTCGCGCAGGTCATGGGCCGCGTCCGCTGGCGCGAAAGCATGGGCGCGATGGCCGATGTCGGCGTGACCCGCTTCGTAGAGCTGGGCGGCAAGGTGCTGGCCCCGATGATCAAGCGTTCGACCAGCGATACCGAAGTTGTCAGCGTCGTCACCATGGAAGATTGCGAGGCGCTGGCGAAGACCCTGTAAGGGCCCGCCGCGCTTCCTGCCGAAATTCGAAGAGGATACCCATAATGTTCGACCTTACCGGCATGACCGCCCTTGTCACCGGCGCCAGCGGGGGCATCGGTTCCGCCATCGCGCGCAGCCTTGCCAGCCAGGGCGCGCGGCTGGCGCTGTCGGGCACCAACGCGGCCAAGCTGCGCAGCTTTCGCGAACAGCTGAACGACGAGGTCGGGGGCGACCATGTCGAGATCACCTGCGACCTGTCGAACCCCGAACAGGTGGAGGAACTGGTCCCCGCCGCGATCGACACGCTGGGCAAGCTCGATATCCTGGTGAACAACGCCGGCATCACCCGTGACGGGCTGATGATGCGCATGAAGGACGAGGACTGGGAGCAGGTGATGCAGGTCAACCTCAACTCCGCGTTCCGCCTGATGCGCGCCGCCACGCGCCCGATGATGAAGGCGAAGTTCGGGCGCATGATCTCGATCACCAGCGTGGTCGGCACCACCGGCAATCCGGGCCAGATGAACTATGCCGCGGCCAAGGCAGGCCTGACCGGCATGACCAAGAGCCTTGCGCAGGAACTGGCCAGCCGCAACATCACCGTGAACTGCGTCGCCCCCGGCTTCATCCGCACCGCGATGACCGACGTATTGCCTGACGATCAGAAGGCCGCGCTCAACAGCCGCATCCCGATGGACCGCATGGGCGAGGGCGAGGACATCGGCGCCGCCGTCGCCTATCTCGCGTCGAAGGAAGCGGGCTATATCACCGGTCAGACGCTGCACGTGAACGGCGGCATGGCGATGATCTGAAGCCGCGCGGGGGCGGGGTTTTCCGTCCCTGCGGGGGGCATCTGTCTTCCCAAGGGGGCATTCACCTTCCCTGCGGGGCAGGGCATCCGACTTGGTTTGACTCCGCGGCCCTGGCTTGCGACCATAGGGAAAAGCGGTGCCCTGTCGCGGCACCAGTCGAGCGGCGCTCCCTCAGCGCCGGAACCCGAAGATCCAAGGAATACCCCATGGCCACTCCCAAGACCGGCGACGTCGTCGTCATCGATTTCTCCGTAAAGACAGCCGACGGCAGCGTCGTCGGCGGCACCGACCAGAACGGCCCGCAGACCGTCACGATGGGCAAGGGCGAGATCATGCCCCAGATCGAGGCTGCGCTGGAAGGCATGGAAGAAGGCGCACAGCAGGACGTGACGATCCAGTCGGACCAGGCCTTCGGCCCCCGGCGCGAGGAGCTGATCATCGAGATCCCGCGCTCCACCCTGCCGCCCGAACCCGCGCCGCAGCCCGGCATGACGCTGGCCGCCAAGCAGCAGGACGGCAGCGAGATGAACCTGACCATCGTGCAGGTAGGCGACGAGACCGTGACCGCCGATGGCAACCACCCGCTCGCGGGCCAGGACCTCACCTTCGGCCTCAAGCTGGTCGAGATAAAGCAGGCCGCCTGACCCGGCCTTACCCGTTACGGGAGGATGCGCCCCGCACGGCCACGGCTGTGCGGGGCGTTTTCGTGTCTGCGGCCCGTCGGACCCCCAGTCGCACCTAAGGCAGGTCGCGTCAGAAACGAAAGGTCGCGCCGATGATCGGCCCGTCGGTCGCCACGTCGTAGAGGAAGCGGCGATCGCCCGAACCGTGCTCGTAATCGATGTAGAGCAGCTGGTATCCGGCATCGACCGTGATGTTTTCCGCCACGGCGAAATTGACCATCGGCCTTATCTGTACGGACATGTCGGAACCCACGCCGAACCCGCCGATATTCGCCACCAGTCCGATCCCGATGGTGTCGCTGACCGGCGACTGAAAGCGCATGCCGACGATCGGGTCCACCCAGTCGGCCTTGCGGCTGACATCGTCCAGGACCGCGATGTCGGATTCGGTCGTCAGCTTGATCGACACGTAACGCGCGCCGACCATCAGGTCGAGCTCGGGCGCGACGCGGTAGTACAGCATCGGCTGCACCCCCGCCTGCGCCATGTTGGCCGCGACGCGCGCATCGTCGTTATTCGCATCGAGGTTCATGTAATTGACGTCGAGGCCGATCCCCCAGCGGCCATTATGCGCCTCGACATAGCCCAGGAACGCCATGTTCAGCTTGCTGATCACGTCCTTGCGGCTGACGTCGACCTCGGCATCAATGCCCCGGACGGCGGCGTCGCCGTTCATGGCGGGCGCCATCAGATAAGGCTGGACGCTAATCGTCCAGTCGCCCGCGTCCTGCGCCGCCGCGGGGGCGGCGGCAAGGCTCGCGCAGCCGGCCAGCGCCGTCAGCGACACCGTGATGGTCCTGCGCATGTTCCCTCGTTCCTCCCTGCGGGCGGCCGTGGTCCTCGGCCGGTTGCATACCGGCGATATGATGCGCGAAATGGACCCGCAATCGGGGTTTATGCCGATACTCGGCGGGGGTGCGGCGC
>JAPYSD010000321.1 GCA_029936705.1 Croceicoccus sp.
GAATAGCTCTATGCCGGTCTGGCCGCATCATATGGGCCTGCCGGAATCGCCAAGGCATCGGCACGGGAATTGGCCGGACTAGCTTTTGCGTAGGATGGTATTTTCCACGCGAACCGGCAGATCTCCGTTGCCGGCAATGCGGAGAGCAGATGCCTCCACGGGCTTGCCAGTGACAAGGATGGGAAGCGCCCCTGCCGCTCCGGCATGGCGATTGCCCGTGATCCGGGTCTGAGAGTTCTCCCTCATCGGAATGGTCCTGAAAATGGCCGTGGAATCATCGGGCATCCTTGCCCGACATTCGATGACATTGTCGAGCACATCGACCCGTTCGGCGGATCCGCCGATGATATTGACCGGCTCCTCAGATCCGAGTGTGAACACAAAACGGTTGCGCGACACGGTGAGATGTTCGGTCAAGCGATATCTGATGTCGCAGGTGACATTATCGAACCGGTTCTCCTCGAAAACAAGCGAGGAAAAGAAGCTGGCCAGGCATCGTCCCTGCCCCGCCGCACCGGACCATACAAAGCGGTTTTGGCGGAAGGTAACGCTGACGCCATCGTCACCCCGTCCGAAACTGCTGCTGCGCAGACCCATGACGAAGATACCCTTAGGATTGCCAATACGCCCACCGCCGAAACGAAGATGAAGCGTGGCAGCATCGCCATTCTGCTCGACGTAATTGTCGTGAAACACGATGTTTCGGGCAGCGTAAAACGTCGCGAGACCAAAATTGCCGATATTGATGACGCGGTTTCCATAAGCCGCGCAATCGAAGCATCCTTCGAAGTCGACACCCGCATCGGTCATGTCCTGCACGACATTGCGCGCGACTATGATGTACTGGCCATTGTTGCCATAGACCCCGCCATTCGACCCCGTGACGATGTTCTCGGCGATAAAGCAATGCCTTACACGTCTCAGGAAGCGCAGATTGCCTCCCTCTGCCCAACGCGCGCCGCCTCCCCACCAGCTGATACGGGCGAAGGTACCGCGATTACGAAAGACTACGACATGCTTGCAAAAGTTTATGCGGGCTACATCGCCCGAATACTCGCCATAATCGACCCGATTATCGGCGATCAGTGCATGATCGTTGAGGTCGCGGTCATGGTCCGGCGCGAAACCGGCAAGCACCGCAGGGTCCACCTCCGCCGATCCACGCCGCCGGTCATAGCGATCTCCCAACTGGCGCAGATGGCCCATGTAGCACAGGCTTATCCGTTCGGTACGACACCTGGTCACGCGCAGATTTCTGAAATTGCGGGCAGATACCAGATGACCGGATGGAGCAAGTCCATCGGCACGAATTATGGAAATTCGGTCGAACAGCACGTTCTCGACAAAATCGTCCAGCTGGTCCGCATCCGGCTGGACCAAGAATGCTTGCCGCTCGCGCCCTTCCCAGATGATCGGGGCGGGGCGTTCCCTACCCAGGATTGCCACCGCCGATCGAATTTCGACGCTGCCGGTCATGCGCAGGCCTTTGCCGGTCGGGATAAGGAGTGCGTCGGCACCGGACAATATCGCCCGCTGTATCGCTGCGGTGTCGTCGGTCACGCCATCAAGAACAGCGCCGAACTCACGAATATCGCGCGCCCGATCGGCCAATGCGTCGACAGCCCTGTAGTGATCGGAGAGACCGGGGGCCCATTCCGGCCAGTCGACCGGTGCGCCATCGGCCTGCGCAACAGTTCCCTGCCCCGCCGCGGCCAACATTCCGGTCGCGACCGCGCCGCCAAGCAGGAAGGCGCGACGATCGGTATGCCAGCCGTTTGTTACAGGTTCTAGAAGGCGTTCTTGCCGAACAGTGCGGTCGCGGTGCGGGCCACCAGGTAGAAATCCATCCATATCGACCAACGATCGACATATTCGAGATCGGACGCAAGCCTGTTCGTCAGGTCCTCGGTGCGGTCGGTCGGACCGCGATAGCCGCGGACCTGCGCCAGTCCCGTCAGGCCCGGCTTCATCGAGTGGCGATGGCGATAGCGCGTATCCACGTCCCAGTAGAGCTGGTCGGCGGCCTTCGCGCTCATCGCGTGGGGGCGCGGGCCGACGATGCTCATCTCGCCGCGCAGCACGTTGATCAGCTGCGGTAGCTCGTCGATGCTGGTCTTGCGGATGAAATCGCCCACCTTCGTCACGCGCGGGTCGTTCTTGGTGGTCAGCTGCGCGGCGTCGGCGTCGCAGCGATCGGTGTACATGCTGCGGAACTTGCAGCATTCGAAGATCTTGTTGTCGCGTCCGATCCGCTTCTGCATGAACAGGATCGGCCCCTTGGACTCCAGCTTGATCGCGATGGCGGTCGCCAGCAGCACGGGCGAGGTCGCGATCAGCCCGATCGAGGCGATCACCACGTCGAACAGCCGCTTGGTCATGCGGTCGCGCAGCGTCAGCGGGCCGTGGCTGATAACCATGGTCGGGCGGTTCTGGTGCCGGCCCACGCCGACGATGCCCAGCTTGTCATCGCCGGGAGACAGCAGCTCGCCCTTGACCGCGATGCCCTTGAGCGCGGTCGACCAGGCGGCGTAACGCGTCGGCTTGGTAACGATCACGATGCGGTCGGCATTGGTGACGGCCGCGGCCAGCGCGTGGAACCCATGCGGATCGGTGGAGGCCGGATCGAAGCCGATGCGGTCCAGCGGCATCACGATATCGTCATGCGCGGGCACGTAATCGACCCCGTCGACGATCACGACCCGCGAATAGGGCGTGCCGCCCATGCGGTTCAGCAGGGGCCGCGCGATGGCCAGGCGCAGCATCGGCACGCCGACAAGCGCCAGCACCCAGCCGATCACGAACACGGCGCGCGACACCTCGTTGCCTGCCTTGAGCAGGAAGACGATCAGCGCCACGGCGGTTCCGGCGAATAGCACCGCCTGCGCCGAACGCGTAAAGCTCTTTTCCTGGCGCAGCAGCGCTTCGCCGCCATAGGAGGAATTGATCGCTGCGAAACAGAAGTAGATTGGCACCATGACCAGCAGGACGGTAAAACCGTGGTCCGCGGCGGGCTGCTGAAGATAGATCGTGTTGGCCGCCACGAACGAGACGACCAGCGCGACGAAATCGGCCAACGCCAGCGTCAGGTAGCAGCGAATCCGCTGCATCCGCCGATCGAGCACGCGCGGCAGGGCCGAGGGATCATCGTCCCTCAGCGCCCCGGATTGCCGGGTCATTGATCTGTCTGCGTGGAGATACATCGTACGCCCCTCATGTTGCGTACGGCTTATTGCCCCTCCCCCAGGCGCGGTTCAAGCCGCATAACGCCATTTCGCCCGACCCTAGCCGTTAAGAGTAGAGCGGCTCACTCACCCAGATCGGCCCGGCAAACGTCGGAAACTCAAGGAATTTCGCGGTCGGAGGGGTCGCGCGGATGGTTAACGGGACCAGCCGGTGTCAACAAAGAGTAGCGGTGCGCGAGACGGGGCCCCCGGGCACCAGGGAGAAGCGGGGGATCGGGCCTGCCCAAACCCCCGCCGACTCGTGTGCTGCCAAGCCGGAATTCTATTCGCCGGATGTGCCCGCGATCGGCTCCGCGTCGGAGGGTTCGATCACGTTGCCGGTCTGGGGATCGGGCGTCGTGCCCGTGCGGCGCGCCTCGTATTCGCGCTCCAGCGCCTCGACCCGCTCCTGCTCGGCGGCGGCGTCGGCGTCGATCGCCTCCAGCCGGCGTGCGCGTTCCTCGGCGATCAACTCGCCAAAGCGGACGCTGTCGGCGGTTTCCTTCTCGGCATAGGCCTGCTCGATCCTGTCGATCTGGCAGCCGGTCTGCCCTTCCTGCCCCACGGTCGAGCAGCTGCCCACGCCGATCGCGCCGACATCGGCGTTCGCCTCGACCTTGTTGGCCCATGCCTCGTTCTGCGGCGACGGGCTCTGCCGCAGGTCCTGCGGCACGCGATAGGGATCCTCCTGCCGGACGCAGACGACGATTTCGCTGTCGTCGCGCGCTTCGGGACAGGGCTGGTCGCCATAGACAATGACCTGGTTGACCCGCTCGCCATTGGGCGCATCCTGCGCGGCGGCAGGCGTGGCCCAGATGGCCGCGAAGGCAAGGGCGGTGAAAGCTGTGGTCGTCTTCATCGTGGCGGCGCCTCCCAGCGCTTCGGTCGGTCGTTCGTCTGGTCTTCGCCCAGCCCGCTATGACCCACGATAGGCCGCAATCCGGCTGAACGATAGCTGAGCGTCATCAGATCCGCTTCGACAGCGCGATGGCGGCACGGCAGCCCAGCCGGATCGCGCTGGTCAGCACCGGATAGGCAGGCGCGCGCTCGGCCCCTTGCGCGATGGCGATATCGTGATGCTCGCGCTCTTCGTCGCGAAATTTCTCGACCATGGCGGAGAGCTGCGGATCGGAATCACCCAGCTCGTCCAGCTGTTCGCTGTAATGGCGGTCGATTTCGGTCTCTACCGCGGCGGTGCACGCCATCGCGGCTTCGGGACCGATCAGGGCGGTCACTGCGCCCAGTGCGAATCCGGCGCGGTCCCACAGCGGATGCAGCAGCGTCGGCCGCACGCCGCGTTCCGTCAGCAGGGCATCGAACTTCTCGCGGTGCTCCGCTTCCTGCATCGCCATCGACGCGACTTCGCCCGATCCCGGCGCGCGGTCGCCCATCACGGCGATCTGCCCGGCATAGATGCGGGTCGCCCCGTATTCCCCGGCCTGGTCGACGCGGATCATCGCCTCGATATCGTTCTTGTGCATGGTCATGCCCTTCCAACGCCCCGGCGCGCGCTCTGTGCCGAAAGAATCAGGACGGCAAGCGCCGCCGCCCCGGAGATCAGAAAATTCCAGCCCGCCAGCGAAATGCCGAACAGGCTCCACGGCGCGGTGTCGCAGCGCACGATCGGCGCGTTCAGGATCGCCTCGAGCGGGTCGCCGCCCGCTTCTACGG
>JAPYSD010000322.1 GCA_029936705.1 Croceicoccus sp.
GGCCTGACATGGTTGTTCGGCGTGCCGGGCAAGACCGCCAGCGCGGTCCGCCGCCTGGGCATGAGCGCGATCGAACGCACCAACCCGCTGAAGCGCTGGTTCATGGATGAGGCGCGCGGCGTGTCGGGCACGCTGCCCGAATTGCTGCAGGATGCCTGACCGGGCCTAACGCCGCGGCGTCGTCACCGGCTCGTTCGCCTGTCCGGCGGCTTCGGGCGTGTTCTCGCCCGCGTTGGCGGCAGGGGCGGCGGGGCTGGGCTGGCGTACCGGCTGCCCTTGCGAATCCGACAGGTTGCGCGGTTCCAGCAGAGCCGCGGTCTCGATCAGGTCGAGCGCTTGCTGCGTGGCGACATAGCGCTGCGCATTCTCCAGCCATTCGCTCGTCGTTTCGCGATTGGGCAGGCGTTCGACCAGCGCGGCGGCGGCTTCGACCCGCCCGTCGTTCAGCAATTGCCGCGCCCGTTCCAGCCGCACCACCGGCTGCGGCGAAGGCGCATCTGCCTTGCGCAATACGAACAGGTTCGCGATCTCGGCCTTGATCCGCTGCCAGCCGGTCAGATCCTCGGACTCCGTCACCGCCGTATCGGGCAGGTTCTGCAGGCCCTGGCGCAACTGGTCGAGCGTGACCGGGTTGCGCGCGCTGTTGATGATGGTGCGCACCGCGTTGGGCTGTGCATTGCCAAAGCGCAACTGCAGCTGGTTTTCCAGATAGCCAAGCGGGGCACCGCGCTCTACCAGCCTGCGTGCGGCGAAGGCGACCAGCAGCCCCTCGGCCCGGGCGGCATTGCCCGAGGCGGCCTCGGCCTGCATGTCGAGGCGGTTCAGCCGGCGCTCCAGGTCTCCGACGCGCATGGCGACCGTCATCTCGCCCGGCGGAACCGCGGGAACCGGCGCGGCGGCGGTCAGCTCCGCATCGTCGGAAGGCGCAGCCTCGACCGCGGGGGTTTCGGCAAGCTGCTGGGCCGGCTGTTCGGCCAGCCAGCCCGTGCTCCACGCCAGATAGAAGGCCAGCGCGAGGCCCAGCGCGAAGGCCGCGAACACGCTGAGCACGAGCCTGCGGAACCGGGTGCTGCTTCGGGCCGCGCCGTTTGGCGCGTTGCTGTCGTGGGGGGTGGAATCCATCGGTTCTATACTTTTCCTGGAAGCCCGCTTTGGCACATTTGTTCCGCCAAGGCCAGCAAGGCGGCATCGTCGGTCGAGGGAGCGTGGCGGCAGGCGGCCCACCCATCGCCCGCCATGTCGGCGATGCGCGGCGCAAGACAGGCGAGCGCGATGGCGCTGCGCGGCAGGCCCAGGCGGTCGCATTCCTGCGCGAAATGGCTAGCAGCTTCGCCCGAGTGGAGCAGGACGATGGCACCGCCGGAAAGGGTTCGCGCCAGCGGCGCCTCGATAGGTAGCGGACGCACGGTGTAAACGATCCGCGCCTCGATCGTGACGCCGGGCGGCGGATCGAGCGGCACATGCGCTTCGCCCGAAAGCCGCAGCAGGCGGGCAAGGCCGCGCGCCTCGGCATGGGGCAGTAGCGTCTGCATCCCGCGCGCACCGACCGCGATCACCGCAAAGCCTGCATCCCGCGCGGCCTTTGCCGTGGTTTCGCCAACGCAAAGCGCGGGGAGCGAAGTAAGCGCGCGCAGGCCTTCGCCGCCGTGGCGCAGGGCGTTGGCGCTGCCCAGCAGGACGGCATCGAAGCCATCGGCATCGGTAACGGCCCACGGCATGGGCCCGACGCTGAAAAGGGGGTGGCTGGTAACGGCAAGGCCCTGGTGCGCACCGCGTTCTACCGTGGCGGCGTCGCCCGGGGCGGGGCGGATCGTGATGATCGGCGTCACATCGGCGGGCCGCTAAAATAGGTCGAGATCGCTTCGGGCGCATCGGCCAGCAGATCGCGGGCCAGCCGGGCCGCGGCATCGTCGTCGCCCGCCGGGAATTGCGCTTCACGCTCCACGCGCAGGATGCCGTCGGGGCTGAAGATCGCGGCGCGCATGGTCAGCGTGTCGCTGCCGGTGGTGCGAACCGCCACCGGGCTGTGGCAATTGCCGCCCAGCGCCAGCAGCAGGGCGCGTTCGGCCATGACCTGCGCACGAGTGGCCGCGTCATCGATGGCGGCTAGCCAGCCGCGCATTGCCTCGTCGCCTGTCCGGCATTCTATGCCGATCGCGCCTTGCGCCGGGGCGGGCAGCCATTCATCGGCGCCGAGCGGATGGCCGACCCCGGTTTCGCCAAGCCGCTCGAGCCCGGCGGCGGCCAGCAGCGTGACGTCCGCCTCACCCGCCTGCAGCTTGGCGAGCCGGGTCGCGACATTGCCGCGAAAGCCGACGATGGCGACATCCGGCCGCAGGTTCAGCATCTGCGCGGCCCGGCGCGGCGCGCTGGTGCCCAGACGTGCCCCGCGCGGAATATTCGTCAGCGAGGACGCACCGATCAGCACGTCGCGCACATCGGCGCGCGGCAGCAGGGCGGCAATGGTCAGCGCGTCGGGGCGGATCGTCTCCACGTCCTTCATCGAATGGACCGCGAAATCGATTTCCCCTTCGCCCAGCCACGCGTCGAGTTCCTTGGTCCACAGCGCCTTGCCGCCGATGTCGGCCAGCGGGCGGTCCTGGATCTTGTCGCCGCTGGCGAGGACGGGCACGATCTCGACCGCGTCGCCGCTCCACCCATGGACTGCAATCAGCCGGTCGCGCGCTTCATGCGCCTGCGCCATGGCGAGCGGAGAACGCCGCGAGCCGAGACGCAGCGTACGGGGCGGGGATTGTGGTGTCGGACGGGTCATGCAGCGGCTTGTGCTAGCGGGGCAAAGCGTTCAGGGGAAGTTGCCATGAACAGCCCATCCCCCGATTGGCCAATTTCGACAGGGCAGACGACAGAAGCGGACAATTTCGCCTCGCCGACCCGCCGCCGCATCGTGCTCGGTATCGAATCGAGCTGCGATGAAACCGCCGTGGCGCTGGTGGCGGACGACCGCACGATCATCGCCCAGTCCATCGCCTCGCAGGACGCGCATCACGCGCCCTATGGCGGTGTCGTGCCCGAAATCGCGGCCCGCGCGCATGTCGAGGTGCTGGCCCCGATGGTGGAGCGCGTCCTGGACGAGGGCGGCATGGAACTGGGCGAGGTGGACGCCATCGCCGCGACCGCCGGTCCCGGGCTGATCGGCGGGGTGATGGTCGGCCTCGTCACTGCCAAGGCGCTGGCCATGGCGGGGGCGAAGCCGCTGCTGGCGATCAATCACCTCGAAGGCCATGCTCTCAGCCCTCGATTGGCGGATGGGGGGCTGCAGTTTCCCTATCTGCTGCTGCTGGCGTCGGGCGGCCATTGCCAGATCCTGGAGGTGCGCGGCGTCGGGGACTATCGCCGGCTGGCCACCACCATCGACGATGCGCTGGGCGAAGCTTTCGACAAGACCGCCAAGATCCTGGGCCTTGGCTATCCGGGCGGCCCGGCGGTCGAGCGGCTGGCAAGGGAAGGCGATCCGAACGCGGTACCGCTGCCGCGTCCGCTGAAGGGATCGGCGGAACCGCATTTCTCGTTCGCGGGGCTGAAAAGCGCGGTCCTGCGGGCGCATGAAAGCGGCCTGCACGATCCGGCCGACCTGGCCGCCAGCTTTCAGCAGGCCGCGATGGACTGCGTGATCGACCGCACCTCGCGGGCCTTGCAGCAGGCGCCGGGCGTGACCGCGCTGGTCGTCGCGGGCGGCGTGGCGGCGAATGCCTCGCTGCGCGGCGCGCTGGAAACGCTGGCGGCGAAGCACGGGCTTGCCTTTGCTGCCCCGCCGATGAAACTATGCACCGACAATGCGGCGATGATCGCATGGGCCGGGCAGGAGCGGCTGGCGGCAGGACTGGTGGAACCGGGCGGAGACCCGCTTTCCGTCGCGGCACGGCCGCGCTGGCCGCTCGACCCCGATGCGGAAACCGTGCGCGGAGCGGGAGTGAAGGCATGAGCACAGCAGCGCGGATCGGCGTGATCGGTGCGGGCGCGTGGGGCACCGCGCTGGCCCAGATGCTGGCCGCCAACGGCGCGCCGGTCTCGCTCTGGGCGCGCGAGGAAGACGTTGCCAGCGCGATCAATACCACGCGCCGCAACGCGGTGTATCTGCCCGATGCAGAGCTGAGCTCCTCGATCGTGGCCAGCAGCGATCTTGCGGCATTCGCCGATTACGACACGCTGCTGATCGTCACGCCTGCCCAGCACCTGGGTTCGGTGATGGGCGGCGCGCTTGCCGGTTTCGCGGGCGACGCGGTGCTGTGCGCCAAGGGGATCGAGGCGGGAAGCGGCCGCCTGATGGCGGAAGTGGCGCATGGCGCGGCACCGAATGCGCAGCTTGCGGTCCTGTCCGGGCCCACTTTTGCGCATGAAGTGGTCGCGGGATTGCCAACCGCGGTCACGCTGGCGTGCATGCGCGGCGATGCGCAGTGGCAGCGGCTGTCGGCGCAGATCGCGCGGCCCAGTTTCCGGCCCTATTATTCCGACGACGTCATCGGGGCGGAGATCGGCGGAGCGGTCAAGAACGTGCTGGCCATCGCGTGCGGCGTGGTCGACGGGCTGGCGCTGGGTCAGAACGCGCGGGCCGCCACCATCGCGCGCGGCTATGCCGAGATGCTGCGCTTTGGCCTGGCGCGCGGGGCGCAGGCGGAAACGCTGTCGGGCCTGTGCGGGCTGGGCGACCTGGTGCTGACCTGTTCGTCGACATCCAGCCGCAATTTCTCGCTCGGCCGCTCGCTGGCCGAGGGGACGTCCGCCGCCGACCTGATGGCGAACCGCCGCACCGTCGCCGAAGGCGCCTTTACCGCGCCGGTGCTCAAGGGGTTGGCGGACGAGATGGGGGTCGCCATGCCGATCACCGATGCCGTCTGCGGCCTGCTGGCCGGCGAGGTCAGCG
>JAPYSD010000799.1 GCA_029936705.1 Croceicoccus sp.
CGCCTGCCTCGCCGCGGGTGAGGCAGGCTGGATGATCGCGGGCGTCTCGATGCGCTCGGCATCGGTGGCGGACCAGCTCAACCCGCAGGACGGCCTCTATACGCTGACCGTCCGCGCGGCGGGGCAGGACGATACGCATGTGATCGGCGCGGTGGCGCAGGTCATGGTGGCGGGCCGCGACCGCGCGGCGATCGTTGCGCAGATCGCGGCGCCGGAATGCCATATCGTGTCCTTTACCGTGACCGAAAAGGGCTATTGCCGGGCATCCGACGGCTCGCTCGACCTCGCGCGGGCGGCGGACGGGTTCTATCCGATCCTGTGCGAGGCGCTGGCCATGCGGCGGGACGCGGGCCTGCCCGGCCTCTCGCTGCTGAGCTGCGACAATCTGTCGGGTAACGGCAAGCAGCTGAACCGGCTGATGCTGGAATGGATCGATGCAAAGGCGCCCGATCTGCGGGACTGGTTCGTGCAGCATTGCACCACGCCCGACAGCATGGTCGACCGCATCGTGCCCGCGACGTCGGACGATGATCTGAAGGCGCTGGAGGCCCGGCTGGGCCTGCGCGACGAAGGCGCGGTCTTTACCGAGGGTTTCACCCAATGGGTGATCGAGGACGATTTCGCCGGCCCGCGCCCCGCGTGGGAGGACCACGGCGTCCAGATTGTGCCCGACGTGACCCCCTATGAAGCTGCCAAGCTGCGCATGCTGAACGGCGCGCATTCGCTGCTCGCCTATGCCGGGCTCGACCACGGATACAGCTTCGTGCACGAGGCCATGGCCGATGCCGATCTGCGCGCGCTGGTGCAGCAGCTGATGACCCGCGAAGCCGCGCCGACCATCGACACCGGGGAAGGGCAGGACCTTGACGCCTATGCCGCCGAACTGGTGCGGCGTTTCGACAATCCGGCGCTCAACCACCGGCTGATCCAGATCGCGATGGACGGCAGCCAGAAGATCGGCCAGCGCTGGCTCGACACGCTGGCGATCCAGCAGAAGCGCGGCCATGGGTGCGAGGCGATCCTGACGGCGCTGGCGCATTGGTTGAACC